>JANOXW010000494.1:0-19281 GCA_031418635.1 Acidobacteriota bacterium | reverse complement strand
CAGTTGGACAATATGTGCATCGCGCAATCTTAACGGAACTTTTTCGGGTTCGAGTTCAAACATTCGTGCTAAACCTTCGACCACGGCAGTTTTGCCAACGCCCGGTTCGCCAACGAGCATCGGCGAATTTGAACGCTCACGATGCGAGAGAATTTCTATCATTTGCAGAATTTCTTTTTCGCGTCCGATGGTCGGTGGAATTTTGTCTTGTCGCGCCAATTTGTTCAAAGAAACGCCGAAATGTTTGAGATACGAAGGCAATTCGTATTTTTTACGAGTTCGTTCTTCTTCTTTTTCGATTTTGCGAATTCGTGTTCGCGCTGTTTGCGCGACTTCATCTGCCGGCACTCCCAAATTTTGCAAAACGTCATTGAGCAAACTGCGTTCATCGTTGGAAAGCACATAAAAAAGGTCGCTGGCTTCAATCACTCGACGACCTTGTGAACGCGCCCGATCCATCGAACGCTTAAACAAATCGGTTGTTTCGGGTGCAATCCGATAACCGCTGCCGGTGTGCTGTCTGCCGACTTCGAGCCGTTTTTCAATCAGCAATTTGACTGAGCGTGGATCAACCGCTAAATCGCGCATCGTCGAATTAAAAAGTTCGGTTTCTTCATTGGTCAATGCGTGTAAAATATGTTCGATGGTAACGTAATTCTGGTCGCGCCGACGAGATTCGTCGAGCGCAACTTCCAAAACACGCCGTCCGCTTTCGCTAAATTTATCTTTATATGCGTCTATATCTGCCATAAAATTATCTCTCAGGTTAAAAACTCGATACCTTTGATGCCCACCGACAGAAATTCTCTGCCTTGTAAAAATATAATAACATTTTGCCCGAACAAAACGAAAATTTATTGGTGTTGTCCTAAAAGTTTATCTCAAAACTTGATAAATACCAATTTCAAAAAAGAGCGCGGACATTTTGTGCGCCGGTTGCGATTAGCAGATAATACTTTTTCACTCTATTTTTATTTGACGAATGCTTCAACGAAAACTAAAATTGAGCCTTTTAAGGCTTTTATTATTTAAAGATTTATGAAAATTGCCATTTTAGCGGGCGGATTAGGCACAAGACTCGCCGAGGAAACCGAAGTGCGTCCGAAACCGATGATTGAAATCGGCGGTTATCCGATTATTTGGCACATTATGAAAATCTATGCCACGCAAGGCTTTAAGGATTTTTTTCTGGCACTCGGTTACAAAGGCGAAATAATCAAACGCTATTTTCTCGATTATCATAGATTGTCAGGCGATATGACGATAAATTTATCGGACGGAAAAGCGGAAATTTCCGCCAGCCAACAACTCGAAGATTGGACGATTAATTTGATTGACACCGGACAGCAATCAATGACCGGCGGGCGCATCAAACGGCTTGAACCGTTTCTCAAAAAAGAAACTTTTATGGTTAGCTACGGCGACGGAGTTGCCGATGTTAATATCCGTGAGTTACTCGAATTTCATCGTTCGCACGGAAAAATGGCAACCGTAACCGCCGTGCGTCCGCCGGCGAGATTCGGCGAATTATTAATAAATGAAGATTTGACGACGCAATTTAGCGAAAAACCGCAAACGCACGAAGGTTGGATAAACGGCGGTTTCCTTGTTTTTGAGCCAGCCGTCTTGGATTATTTGCCCGACGATAATTCGATTTTGGAGAATGATGCGCTGGAACGCCTCGCAAATGAAGGGCAATTAGTTGCGTATCGTCATTATGGATTTTGGCAATGTATGGACACTTTGCGCGATAAACGGCAGTTAGAAGAGGCTTGGCGGAGCAAAAATCCGCCTTGGAAAGTTTGGGAATGAAGCATCTGAACAAAGATTTTTGGCGCGACCGTTCGGTTTTCGTAACGGGCGCAACCGGACTTGTCGGAAGTTGGCTGATTCGGCAACTTTTGGAAGCCGAAGCAGATGTTGTTTGTCTGGTGCGCGATTGGATTCCAAACAGTGAGTTGGTTCGCACAAACTTGATTGACAAAGTTAAAGTCGTGCGTGGCGACGTGCGCGAACAGGAAACGCTTGAACGCGCACTCGGCGAATACGAAGTTGATACGGTCATTCATTTGGCGGCACAAACGATTGTCGGCATTGCGAATCGCAATCCGATTTCCACTTTTGAAACAAATATTCAAGGAACTTGGGCGTTACTCGAAGCCTGTCGCCGAAGCCCGTTGGTCAAACAAATCATCGTCGCTTCGTCCGACAAAGCCTACGGCGACCAAGAAATATTGCCTTACGATGAAAACACGCCTTTGCAAGGGACGCATCCTTACGATGTGAGCAAATCGTGCGGCGATTTGATTGCACACACTTACGCGAAAACGTATAATTTGCCCGTCGTCATTACCCGTTGCGGCAATTTTTACGGCGGCGGCGATTTGAATTGGAATCGGATTGTGCCGGGAACGATTCGTTCCGTTTTGCGCGGAAACTGTCCGATTATTCGTTCCGACGGCACGTTTATCCGCGATTATTTTTATGTCGAAGACGGCGCGGCGGCATATATGTTATTAGCGGAAAAATTGGCGGAAAACCGCAACTTGATTGGCGAAGCGTTCAATTTCTCCAACAAAATACAAGTTACGGTTTTAGATTTGACCAATAAAATTTTAGAGTTGATGAATTCAAAGTTTGAACCCGAAGTTTTGAATCAGGCAAGCAACGAGATTTTGCACCAATATCTTTCCGCCGAAAAAGCGCGGAAAATGCTTGATTGGTCGCCGATTTTTACTTTGGACAAAGGTTTAGAGAAAACAATTGCGTGGTATCAGGATTTTTTTGGTGGAAATTAAACCGCTTAAATTAAAAGGAACTTTTCAGTTAAATTTTAGACGCAACGGCGATTTGCGCGGTTATTTTATGCGTCTTTATGACCGTGAAATGTTTGCCCGAAACGGTTTGCCAACGGTTTGGGAACAGGAAAGCGTCTCTTTTAATCAGGCAAAAAATACGATTCGCGGACTTCATTTTCAAATGCCGCCGTTGGTTGAAGCAAAAGTTGTTCGCGTTGTGAAGGGAGCGATTTGGGATGTTTTTGTTGATTTGCGGAAAGATTCGGAAACTTACGGAAGTTGGGATTCGCTTGAACTTACTGCCGAAAACGACACGGCGGTTTATCTGCCGAAAGGTTTCGCGCACGGTTTTCGCACATTGGCGGAAAATTCAAAGATCGAATACAAAATTGACGTGCCGTATTCCGCCGATCTAGCCAGTGGAATTCGTTGGAACGACAAAACTTTAGACATAGATTGGAAAGTAGAAAATCCGACAACTTCGGCGCGTGATGCTGAACTTCAATTTTTCGATTCCTTTGATTCACCTTTTATCGTTAATCGTTAATGGTAAATAGTAAATCGTTAATCGCACTTTGAAGTAACACTCTTTAATTAACAACCATTTACCATTTACCATTTACCATTTACCACATAATGAATTGCAGATTTTGTCAAAACCCGTTAAGCCGCGAGTTTATTGATTTGGTCAATAGTCCGCCGTCAAATTCATATCTGACGGCGGAACAACTCGATGAACCCGAAGTTTTTTATCCGCTTCGGGTTTTCGTGTGTGAAAAATGCTTGCTCGTGCAGATTGACGAACACAAAAAAGCAGATGAGATTTTCGACCAAAATTACGCTTATTTTTCTTCGTTTTCCAAGTCTTGGCTGGAACATTCCCGAAAATATGTCGAGATGATGTGCGAGCGTTTCGGCTTTGATAAAAATTCGCAGGTTATCGAGATTGCTTCCAACGACGGTTATTTGTTGCAGTATTTGTTGCAAAAAAATATTGCAGTTTTAGGAATCGAACCGAGTTTGAATACGGCAAATGCGGCGCGTGAAAAAGGGATTGAAACTTGGACGGAGTTTTTTGGAACTGATTTGGCAAACACATTGGTTGAGAAAAATCGCCAAGCCGATTTGCTGTTGGGCAATAATGTTTTGGCGCACGTTCCGAATCTCAACGATTTTGTAACAGGTTTGAAAATCGCGCTCAAACAAGGCGGCGTGGTTACGATGGAATTTCCGCATCTGCTTCAACTCGTCGAAAACAGTCAGTTTGATACGATTTATCACGAGCATTTTTCGTATTTTTCGTTTCACACGGTCAAGCAAATTTTCGCGGCGCACGGGTTAGAGATTTTCGATGTCGAAGAATTGGCAACACACGGCGGTTCGCTTCGCATCTTTGCCAAACACGGCGAAAATCGAACTCATAAATTAACCGAAAATCTCGAAAAACTGATTGCCAAAGAAAAAGATTTCGGCTTGCTTGAACTAAATTATTACGCTGATTTTCAGCCGAAAGCCGATAAAATAAAGTATAATTTATTAGCATTTTTGGTTGAGCAAAAACGAAATGGTAAAAAGGTTGCGGCTTACGGCGCGGCGGCAAAAGGTAACACTTTGCTCAATTATTGTGGAGTTAAAAAAGATTTAGTCGCTTTTGTCGTGGACATTTCACCGCACAAACAAGGCTTATATTTGCCCGCAAGTCATATTTCGATTGTGGACGAAAGTTTTATAAAGCGCGAAAAGCCTGATTATGTTCTGATTTTGCCGTGGAATCTCAAAGAAGAAATTGTCGAACGATTAGAATATATTAAAGAATGGAACGGTAAATTTGTTGTGGCTGTTCCGAAATTGGATATTTATTAGATTGTAACGCCGTCGGGACGACGGCGTTACTGGTGCTGTAATATGTTAAATACTCATTGCCCGATTTGCGGCGCGTCAAATAATGTTTCAACTGTTGCGAGAACTAATCTCGTTACGATGCAAAACTATCTCTGCCAAAGTTTTCAGGAAGCGCAATCGGCGAATGTTGGGGATTTTGAACTTTGTGCTTGCCGCAATTGCGGACTTGCCTATAATGTGCGGTTTGATGCAAGCCTTGTCAATTATGACGAAAATTACGATGTTTATATTTCATCGGCGATTTTTGCAAATTATTACAAAGAAATCGCCTCTTTTCTTTATGATAAATTTTCGCTTGAAGGCGGACTCGTCGTTGACATTGCTTGCGGCAAAGGAACATTTCTCGAAGTTTTATGCGGTTTGTATCCGAATGTTCAAGGTTTAGGCATTGATCCGAGCTATGAATTTAACGGCATTTCCGCGCCCAATCTGAAATTTATTAAAGATTTTTTCAAAAAAGAACATATTACAAAGCAACCTTCGCTTATATTGTGCCGCCACGCTTTTGAGCAGATTGAGCAACCGTTGGCGTTTTTACAATCTATCAGGAGCGCGTTAGGCGATTTCAACGAAGTTCCTTTTTTTATCGAAGTCGCCGATCTCGAATGGATTATTGTGAATAACACATTTTGGGATTTGTGTTATGAGCGTTGCAGTTATTGGACGGCGAACAGTTTGAAAAATACGCTTCGGCTGGCAGGTTTTCAGTGTGAAAATATTAAAGGAGCGTCCGGCGGTCAATATCTTTGGGCATTCGGGAAAATTACGCAAGAAAACGGTTTGATAGAGAAAATTGAATCCATTAGAGAAAGGTTAGCGAATTACGCATTGACCGAAAAAAACTTAATTGCTGCAATGAAAACCAAGCTACAAGATTTAAAAGCCGGAGGTAATTTGCTGGCGGTTTGGGGAATGGCGACCAAAGGCGTGGTTTTTTGTAATTTGATTGATGCGGAACGAAAATTATTTGACTATTGCATTGATATTAGCGAGAAGAAATCGGAAAGTTTCGTCGCGCACACCGGACATCAGATAAACGCGCCCGACGCACTACGCCAAGTCGGTTCGGCAAAACTCGTGATAGTCGTGATGAATCCGAATTATTTGACGGAAATAGCTGAAAGTTGCGAACGGCTTGATTTAAATCCAAAATATATTGACGCAAACGGCAACGATTTGATTGTCGAATGAATTTAGGATTTTGTAACGTCGTCGTCCCGACGGCGTTACAAGTATTGAGGTTTTATGAACAGTGTTTTATTAACCGGAGCAAGCGGTTATATCGGGCAATTTGCCATTCGTCATTTACTCGATAAAAATTACACCGTTCACGCTGTAACGCAAAAATCATTCACTATTGAAAAAGCTGAAAATCTATTTTGGCATCGGGCAAACTTGCTTGATGCGGACGAAACTAAAAGTTTAGTTGAAAAAGTTCGCCCGACGCATCTTTTACATTTCGCTTGGTATATCGAACACGGCAGATATTGGAACGCGGTTGGAAATTTAGATTGGCTGCAAGCGGGTTTGCATTTGGCGAGATGTTTTGTCGAAAACGGCGGCAAACGAATGGTTGTTGCCGGAACTTGCGCGGAATATGATTGGACAAAGCCGAGTCCATTTGTCGAACATCAAACGCCGTTCAATCCGCAGACGCTTTACGGTGCGGCTAAAAGTTCGTTGAGTTTAGCTTTGGAAAGATTTGCCGAAGTTTGCGATGTGAGTTTTGCTTCGGGTAAAATCTTTCTTCCCTTTGGCGCGAACAACTTGGAAAATCGCTTGATTCCGTCAGTTGTTCGCGCACTGCTTAATAATGAACCGGCGGAAACGACGCACGGCAATCAAGTCAGAGATTTTTTATTTGTTGGAGAAGTTGCTGAAGCATTTGTTGCTATGCTTGAAAGCGATGTGCGCGGCGCGGTCAACATCGCCTCCGGCAAAGGCGTGAAAATTAAAGAAATCGTCGAAGAAATTGGTAAAATTATCGGCAAACCCGAACTTTTGAGGATCGGTTCTTTGCCTGCGCCGGAGAATGAACCGCCGGAGATCGTCGCCGACATCACGAGATTGCGCGAAGAAGTCGGTTGGGAAAGCAAATCTGATCTTATTAACAAATTGGAAGAAACAGTAAATTTCTGGAAAAGAGGCTCTGACATGAAATAGCCGACAATATATGCGAAGTAAGGCTTAGGATATACAAAAGAAGGTTTAGGATATGCACATCCTGACTTAGGATGTGTGAATCCTGACTTAGGATTTGTAAATCCTGACTTAGGATGTGCGAATCCCGACTTAGTATTTGCAAATCCCGACTTAGGATGTGCGAATACTAAGTCGGGATTTACGAAGGAAAGCAGAGAATTATTTAATAAACCGTCGTCTAATGACTTAACAATAAGCAAATTATGATACCTGTATTTAAACCTTTGATTGAAAAAGAAGAATATGATGCCAGCCGACAGGCTTTAGAACTCGGTTGGCTTGGAATGGGCAGTTATGTTGACGAATTTGAAAAAGGTGTCAAGCAATATCTGCAAGCCGATGACCGATATATGGCGGCGGTCAGCACCGGACACGCGGCTTTGCATCTCGGTTTGATGGTTGCCAGAGTCGGCGCGGGCGACGAAGTTATCACGCCTTCGTTTAACAACGTAACCGATTTTCAAGCGATTCTCGCCGTCGGCGCAAAGCCTGTCTTTTGCGACATTGACGATGAAACATTGTGTCTGAATCTCGACCAAGCCGAACAGTTAATCACACCACAAACCAAAGCGATTATCGTGATGGATTACGATTGCGTCGTCTGCGACCACGACCGTATTGCCGACATTGCCCGAAAATATAATCTGCGCGTCATACACGATGCCGCGCATTCTTTCGGTTCGACTTACAAAGATAAAATGATCGGCAGTTTTTCCGACATTTGTATGTTCAGTTTCGATCCGGTCAAAACGATTACCTGTATTGACGGCGGAATGTTGATTGTCAAAACGCCCGAAGAATTACAACGAATTCAGGAAATGCGCCTTGTCGGAATGGGACAACCGGCATCGGTGATGTATCAGAACAAACGCGCTTGGACTTACGATGTCAATGAACTCGGCTATCGTTATCATCTCGCAAATCTGCACGCCGCAATCGGCTTGGCACAACTTGCGAAAATGGACGAAATTTCCGCGACGCGCCGGCAAGCCTGCCGTTATTACAACGAACATTTGTCCGAAATTGCCGAAGTTACCGTTCCGAAAACAGATTTTTCAAATGTAACGCCTTTTCTCTATTATATTCGTGTTCCCGAAGCAAAACGTGATATGTTAAAGACATACTTACTGGAAAATGGCGTGGACACAGGAATTCATTGGCAACCCGGACATTGGATGAGTCTGTTCAAAGAGGCGCGGCGCGGTGATCTTTCCGTAACCGACAAAGTTGCGAAAGAAATTTTGTCGTTGCCGCTTCATTCTAAGATGCCGAAAGATTTTTTGGATGAAGTAATTCGTCAAATTAAAAACTTTTTTGCAAATTGAAGCCTAAAGTGTTTAAAAAATGTGATGAATAGCTTATGATACGCTGGTAATAATCATTATTTTATTTGTTGCCCCTAGTTCACGCTAATGAATGAGATAGAAAAGTTTAAACAAGAAGTGATCTCACGCATTGAAAGTTACGAAACGGACGCAGCTTTTAGGCAATTGGCGATGGAATGGATGGCGCAGAGTGTTCGGCGGAAATACACTTATAACTTTACTTGGTTGGGCAGACCAATTATTCAAATGCCGCAAGATATAGTCGGTTTGCAGGAAATTATCTGGGAAGTAAAGCCCGATTTGATCATCGAAACTGGTATTGCTCACGGTGGTTCGTTGATTTTTTCGGCTTCAATGCTCGAACTTATCGGCGGCAATGGTAAAGTTTTAGGCATTGATATTGATATTCGCCAACACAATCGTCAGGAAATCGAACAACATTCGTTATTTAAGAGAATTGAAATGATTCAAGCATCTTCCATCAGCGACGAAACGGCGCAATCGGTTTTCAAAATCGCGGCGGATTATGAAAATATAATGGTGGTATTAGACTCAAATCATACACACGCGCACGTCAAAAAAGAGTTGGAATTGTATTCTCCTTTGGTCAGCGTCGGCAGTTATTTGGTGGTTTTAGATACATTTATCGAAGATTTGCCGCCGGATTCGTTTCCCGACCGTCCATGGAGTATCGGCGATAACTCGAAAACGGCGGTTGTCGAGTTTCTCGAAGAAAATAATAATTTTGAAATTGATAAAAACATCGAAAACAAATTACTTGTAACATCTGCGCCAAGCGGATTTTTAAAACGAATCGGATAATAAATTTTACCAATCTCTCGTATAAATATTGGACAGCTATATGTCTCTGAATTACACAAAACTGTTAATCGTGATACCGACCAGAAATCGCGCCGACTTTGCTATAAACGCGATAAAGTCGGTCTTACAACAAGAAGATTGCGAACTCGAAATCATCGTTTCCGACAACTCAACCGATGACGCAGACGTTTTAGAATTATCAAATTACTGTCATCAACTCGCTGATAAACGGTTGCGTTATATTCGTCCATTAAACCCGTTGACGATGACGCAACATTGGGATTGGGCGATGCGGCAGGCACTTCAAATTTCATCAGCCAATCATATCGCCTATTTAACCGACCGCACACTTTTTGCGAAAAATTGCCTGCAAAATTTGCAAAGTATTTTGCAGAAATATCCCGCTAAGATAGTTTCATATTCTTTTGATTCGATAGATGATAGCGTATTTCCTATTTCCGTATCGCAAATAACATATAGTGGAAAACTTTTTGAAATACAATCCGCCAGTATTTTGAAAACTTATGCGGAAATGGAACGCATACACGCATTGCCAAAAATGCTTAACAGTGTCGTTCCACGCGAACTTGCCACGACAATAGTGGAAAAATATGGAAACTGTTTTTTTTCGATGTCGCCGGATTACAATTTTGCTTTCAGATGTTTGGATTTAGAAAAATCTATTTTATTCTATGACCGTCCGTTATTCATTAGCTACGGAAATGATAGAAGTAACGGCTGGAATGTGTTGCAGGGAAATTTTCAAAAAGATGCTTTGGATTTTATTAAAAATTTAAACTCGACCGACGTTTGCTTCGATACTCCGATTAAAGATATGTGGGTTTTGCCGAATCCGATTATCCACGAATATTGTTATGCAAAACTGCTGGACATTTCTCATAAATTTCCTGAAATAAATCAAACAAAATATCTGGTGTCGCTGGTAGAAAATGTAGTTTTGTATAAAAATGAAAAGATGCGGGCAGAAATGTTGGAAAAATTGCGCTCCCGTTTAGGATATAATTTGCCGAAATATCGCGCCCAAGCCTTTCTTGAGAGAAAATTTAAAGGACTGAAAATTAGGTTGCATAATGCTATTAACTCGCAGTCGCCTTATTTGCTGATAAATAAATTTGAAAATGTTGAAGAAGCGATTAAGTGTGCTACCGAATCTCCCCGAAAACCGATGTCCGATTGTAAATTTATGGAAGAGAGAACGGGAGCAAAATCTTCTGATGAAAGTGCAGTAACGCTTTTGGAAGATTTTCCCGAATCGGCATTGCCCTTAGAACAACATAATCTGCCTCTCAGTGAAAAAAAATTAAGCAGTTCACAATCTTCCGGCTAATCATTCTGCTAACATATCCATTGCTTCGACGCTTTGTGTCGGCTAACATTAAAGCAATAATCTATGTCCAATAAATCTTCGTTAAAGTCGAATGTTATCGCTAATTTTTCGGGACAAATATGGATAACGGTGATTGGCATTCTCGTCGTTCCGATTTATCTGCGCTATCTCGGTGTCGAACTTTACGGCGTTATCGGCGTTTTTTGGACTTTGCAAAATCTGCTGACGTTTTTGGATATTGGTCTGGCACAAACGCTCAATCGGGAAATAGCACATCTTTCCGCCCTTCCCGAAAGATCTCAGGAAATGCGCGATTTGACGCGCACGCTGGAACTCCCACATTGGTTATTGTCAATTTTTCTCGGTCTTTTGACCTTTCTACTTTCGCCGATTGTTGCTGAATACTGGGTGAACTCAGCAACTATTCCGATTGAAACAATTACTTATTCGTTTCGGCTGATGAGTATTGCCTTTGCTTTTCAATGGGCGAGTAGCATTTATCTGGGCGGTTTTTTGGGACTGCAAAAACAGGTAACTTATAATATTATCAATGTTTTTTGTCAAACCGTGCGCTCAGTCGGTTCGGTTGTTGTATTGGTTTTCTTTTCGCCAACGATTCAAGCCTTTTTGCTTTGGCAAGCCATTTGGACGGGCATTACGACATTGATTTTTGCCGTTGCGCTGTGGCGAATTATGCCCGCAAGTTCCGTCGTTTCTAAGTTTCGGCTTGATTTGTTGCGCGGAGTTTGGCGGTTTGCGGCGGGCATGACAGGAAATAATATCGCGTGGCTGATACTCAATCAATTGGACAAAGTTATTCTCAGCAAATTGCTGACTTTGGAAATGTTCGGTTATTATTCGCTGGCAAACCTTTTGACATCAACCGGACTGATGACGATTTGTATTTCAATTAGTCGGGCTTACTATCCGCAATTTTCGCAACTTGCGGCACTTGGCGAGAAAGAAAATCTAACAAAACTTTACCATAATAGTTGTCAGGTAATGTCTTTTTTGCTGATTCCGGTAAGCATTATACTTGCTTTTTTTTCATATCCGATTTTGCTTTTGTGGACGCAACATCCTGAGGTTGCCCAAAATACATATTTGCTTTTGTCGTTACAAGCGATTGGTTATGGATTATACGGATTGACATTTTTGCCGACATATATTCAGTGGGCAGACGGCTTGACGAGAGTTTCTTTTTGGCAAAACGTCGGTGCGATAATTTTGCTTGTGCCATTTATGATTTTTGCGACCTTAAATTATGGCGCGATTGGCGGACCGATAAGTTGGCTGATTATGAATGTGCTTTTTGTTTTAATCGGAATGCCGATTATGCACCGCTTTGTATTGCGCGGGGAATTAAAAAAATGGTATTTGGAAGATGTCGGATTTCCCGCTTTGAGTATAACTTTGGCAGTCGGCGTGTGGTGGTATTTTTATCCGCGTGATTTATCGCCGGTGCTGAATTTTATCTTTTTATTTTCGGTATCTGCATTTGCTATGATGGTATCGCTGCTGACATCACCATTTCCGAGAAATTGGGTTTTGCGATTTGTTTCAGCGAAATACAGACAATTATTTCCTGAAAATGTCGGAGAAAATAATTAATTTATGAAAAATACTGTCAAAAAGATTTTGTCGAACGATTTTTTTCTTCCGGTTGTCGGAAGTAAAAGATTTATATTTCTCTATCACGACATTGCCGAAGAAATAGAGAAACATTATTCCGATTATTACTATTCGACGACACCGGAAAGTTTTCGGCGGCAAATCGCTTTTCTCGCCCGCAAATTTGAACTTATTCCGCTTGAGGCATTGGTTACGGACGCAGGTTTGAGCCGCAAAAAACATTATGCAAGTATTGTTTTTGATGACGGCTTTCTGTCGGTTGCCGAAATTGCCCGAAAAATTCTCGACGCAGAGCAAATTCCGTTTGCGCTTTTTGTCAATAAATCGGCGATGTTGTTCGACCAATTATGGCTTTCAAACTTAATTATTCACAAAGACGACCAAAATTATTTACAAACAATTTTTAATTCTCTGACCGATAAATCTGTTTCTTACGAGGAATTTTTGTCTAACCCGATTAAAGCCGTCAACGAACATATAACTTATGATGAAAGTTTCAGAGAAATATATCTTCATCCTGATGCCGCTAAAGAAAAACGGGTTTATTTAAACACCGAAGAAGTCCGGCAACTTCACAATGACGGAATTTTAATCGGCAGTCATTCAACCGACCATTATCGAATGGGAAACTGTACACAAGCCGAACTTTCGACGCAAATTGTCGAAAATTTAGATTTCTTAAAAGATTTGCTCGAAACCGAGATTGAGCATTTCTCTCTTCCGTTTGGCAAAAAAGAGCATTATGATAAAAAAGTAATTGAACAAATTTTTGCGAATGGACATAAGTTTATCTATTCGACAAACATTGTTTCATTTGAAGCGGATAAAATATCAAAGCCCGATCTTTTGTTTCCGCGTCTTGGTATTCTCAATCAAACGCCGGAAGAGCTGATGTTCAATATAAATCGGACGTTTGTTAGAAAATACGACCAATAAAACGGCAGAAAACAAAGCAATATGGAAAGAAAACATTTCGATTTTAAGTTGGTTAATTATGACAACCTGAATGAAATGGCGGAAATGTTTAGCTTGTGTTTCAATCTGACACCGCCGGAAAACTATTTTGAATGGAAATTTCTAAACAATCCGGCAGGCAAAGCCATCGGTTTTGTCGCTTATCACGAAGACAAAGTTGCCGGATTTTATGGAGTTATTCCTGAGGAATTTATAGTCAACGGAGAAAAAATCATCGTTTATCAATCAATGGATACGATGACGCATCCCGATTTTCAGCGGCAAGGTTTATTTACCAATTTAGCCAGAAAAACTTATGAACATCTTATAGAAACAGACGGAGAAGTTTTTATCATCGGGTTTCCGGGCTTGTCATCGCATCCGGGTTTTGTCAAAAAACTAGAGTGGAAAGATATTGTTATAATTGACTATGTTTTTCTGCATCGCACGGCTTTTAAGGTCAAAAGTCTGTTTAAGAAATCTGCCAAAGTGTCGTTTGAAAAAATCGAGAATTTCGACAACAGCTTTAAATCATATTTTGAAAATAAACATTATGCGGCAGACAAAATTTTGCATCGGCTTGACGCTTCATTTCTGAATTGGCGATTGGCAGATAATCCTTTATTCAACTACGAACTTGTAAAATTGAGCGAAGGAAGCGAGATAATCGGCTTTTTAGTGTATAAATTGGACGAAAAAAAAAGATGCTTTATTCATCACATCGAATTTGCCGAAGACCAATTATACAGAGCGCATTTTAACGCCGTTTGCCGATATTTATTTGATGCCAGCAAAAGTAGTCTTCTCTTTACGTTTGAGCCGACACAGCCCGTTTTGGCTGAGGTTTGCCAAAAAAATTGGTTTATTAAAAATCCGTTTAACAAAGGACCGTTTTCATTCAAACCGCCGTTCATCGGTTTCTCTAATCGGGAAAAAATCAAAAATGTAGATTTTTTTCAAAAAGAAAGCTATGACATTCAGCCGTTGTTGCGCGATTACTAATGAATCAATTCTCTCAATTTATGAAAGATTATCGAACGCCCTTAATTCTGACGTTGACAGGTTTGATTGTCAGATTATTTTATTATTTTTTGTATGCCAAAGATGAGGTTATCGGCAAAGATGCGTCAACCTACGTCAGACTTGCGCGACATCTCGCCGAAGGTGATTTTGCGGCTGGTTTCGATGCTTTTTGGACTCCGTTTTATCCGTTGCTATTGGTTAGCATCGGAGTTTTTACCGATTCGCTGATGTTGCCGACGGTCATCATTTCCATTGTTACGGGAACTTTGGCAGTTACGGCTACTTATTATTTGGTCAAACAATCTTACGGTCAACGCGAAGCCGTGATTGCCGCCGTGATTGCCATCTTTTATCCGCATCTGCTGACGGCAACTTTTACTTATGGAACGGAAAATATTTATCTTCTGCTTCTCATTTTCGCGCTTATCACGGGTTGGAACGGTTTGACGAAAAATCCATTGATAAATTTTTTCGTTACCGGCGTGCTAATCGGATGCGCTTATCTGACTCGTCCCGAAGCATTTGGCTATTTGCTTTTTTTTATACCGATAATTTTTCTCAAAAATCTTAAAGAGCAAGGCTTGTTTGCTCGCAATTCATTTAAGAATGTTGCTGTTTTAATACTTGGTTTTGCTCTGTTAGCTGCACCTTATATAATTTATATCCGAAGCGCGACCGGCAGTTGGAGTATCAGCCCGAAATTCAAGGCGCATATTGGCGGAACACAGTTTTCCGGCTTAAAATTTGATAAAAACTTTAATCCACTAGAAAATCCGCAAGCCCGACCAGCAGGCAATCCGGCGATAGTTTTGATAAAAGCGACTTTGGGCAATTTACAGATAGCGCACAAAGCATTGCCGACTTTCTTTCCGCCGTTTCTACTTATCTTTGTCGGATTAGGATTGTTTCGAGTCAGATGGAACGGCAGTCGCTTCCGGCGCGAAATATATCTGCTCTATTTTTGCGCTTTAACGATTATTTGTTATCTACTGACCATTATTGAAGTGCGCTATTTTTATGTTTTGCTACCGATTTTATTTGGCTGGATAGCTTGCGGAATTATTGAAATTGAAACTTGGTTACACGAATCGCTTCAGAATTCATCCTTCGGCAAAATCTTTGCTAATAAATATTTCTTTACTGTTCTGTGTTTGGCATTCATAGCAATTTATACTTTGCCTCTCAATAGCTTTATGCGCTCAAGCGATAGTGCGTGGCAGTTTTCGCAATACGAACTGAAAAATGCTGGACTTTGGTTAAAACAAAATGCTAAACCGTCGCCGGTTGTAATGTCAACCGATTTTCGTCCGGCGTTTTATGCCGAAGGCAAGTTCGTTCCGCTTTATTCGGATAATATCAACGAAGTGTTAGCCGAAGCCGCTGAAAAACAGGTTGATTTTTTGGTTATTGACGAAAGAAACATTAAGGAAATTCCACAATTCAGTAATTTGTTAAACGAACCACAAAACTCTCCACAACTCGAAGTCGTTTATCAAAAAACCGACCACGAAGGTTATAAGGTAGTGATTTATCGTGTGAACAAAGTTATTCAATAAGTGCGAAGAATTATTTTTTAACTGACGGAGAATTGCTCACTTTAAGGGCAACATCAATCAAAAAAGCTGGAACAATTATAGTTTGACGACCTGTCAACACTTTGCCGGTAGCAAGAATGCGTCCCGTAGTCGGTTCCATCCAAGTTGCCGTGCCGTCAAATTGTGATTCGATAGATATGCTGATGCCGCTTGTTTGGCTTTGATGATTTGTGAAAGCGTGAAGATACGCAAAATAACCGATTTTAGAAGTGAGAGCCGAGGCGCGAACCAAAGTCGGTTTATTAACTGAGATAGCGGCAATTTTCGCATCGCTGGCAACTTCTTTTGTGAAACTACTTAAAACTTTTACAAAGGAACGCTCTTGTTTGCCTAAATAAATATTTGAAGCCCCTTCGGTTTTTAGATTTTTATCCCAACTCGTGTTCCAAAAACACAAACCGACTTCATTGAAAAACGCTGACCACGTTACAAGCCGCATCTGTAATGAACTTATTGGACTCCAGTTTGCCGAACGCAAACCATATTCACCGATGAGAATTGGTTTTCCCCATTTTTTTAATGGAGTAACATATTCAATAAAGTCCTGATCGAACGAAAATTCGCTGTCGTCTTTTTGATAAAAGTGCGGCGAAACTAATTCAATTGCCGGAATGTCGTGTAAAGTAGGCGCACGGTTCGGATGAAAACTGACCGTTACAGGTCGCTTCTTCGGATCAATTGATTTTACGAAATTGACACCGGAAGTTATTTCCGCATCCGTGCTTTGAGTTTCGTTAGACAATTCCCAAATGGCAACGTCTTTGCCGTATCGCAACACACAACGACGCACATAATCCAACTGATTATTGTAGAAGTAATAATTAAAGAAACAAAACTGAATCTGAAAACCGTAACTTCGCGCTTTTGAAATATATTTGTCCATCAAAAGCCAATTCGCTTCGGAATCCAATTTAAACGAACAGTTATCAACACTGACACGCAACAAATTAAAGCCGGCTTCGGAATAAGCGGAAAAATAAGTGTCGAGGTCAACAAAATTCAGTGTCTTTTCGCCGTCAAAACCCATTAAAATTTCACCGTTTGCACCGCGCGGAAAAACACAATCTCCAAATCCGAGAGGATAAAACGGTTTGCCATCCGCATCAATAAAACGATGGGGATTTTTAGGATTAAGACGGATAATGTTTGGTGCTTTCGATTCTGTTGAAAAAGCCGCCGTTGCATAATTTGATAGCAAAACCAAGTTCAATATCATAAAAAACTGTATTAATTTCTGCATCGCTTAATTATTTTATCATCGGTAGATTTAATGTGGTAATTTATATTGCGGTTAGCCAAAATTGTTTATATCTTGCTATAAAATTATTGTGAGATTTTGCTAATCCGCGAAATTCTGTGCAAAGTTGTATAATAGAGGAAGTATGCAAAAGGTTTCAGTAATTATACCCACTTACAATTACGCACATTTCATTGCTGAAGCGGTTGAGAGTGTGTTAGCTCAGACTGTTCCGGTGTTTGAAATTATTGTAGTTGACGACGGTTCGAGTGATAATACGGAAGAAGTTATCAAACAATTTGGCGATAAAGTTAAATATATCAGACAAAAAAATGGCGGTGTCGGTTTAGCGCGAAACACGGGCGTAAAACACTCTAGCGGCGAATTTATTGCGTTTCTCGATGCCGACGATATTTGGTTGCCGCAGAAAATTGAACGGCAAATCGAATTATTCCAAACTGATGCCGAAATCGGTTTAATTACAACGGCGATGCGCGAATTTTATATCAGAGAAAAAACTTTGCAAATTTATGCTGAGGGAAAAAACGGTTGGTGTGCGGAAAATCTTTTATTGCTTGAGCCGGTAGCGGTTGGTCCGGGAAGCACGACTTTGGTAAAACGGGAAGTTTTTGATAAAATCGGAGGCTTTGACGAGAATAAAGAATTGCATCCATCGGAAGATTGGGAATTTTGCTATCGTGTCGCCCGCGAATTCAAATTAGCTTTTCTGCCTGAGGTTTTGGTCGAATATCGAAATCACGGCAACAACGGACATTTACAAATACCGCGCTTTGAACGTGCGATGAGCATAGCATTTGAGAAAATTTTCAGTAATAAAGATTTGGAAATTCAAAAACTAAAAGGAAAATCGTATGGAAATTTGCATAAAATGTTAGCCGGGTCTTATCTGCTAAATCGAAATTACAAAAAATCCATTAAACATTCCCTTAAAAGTATGTGGTTAATGCCGAAAAACTTCTTCTACTTTGTTAATTTTCCGGTCAGAAAATATAGAAAAGACCTTGAAAACACAAGAATTATCAACGAATTTACTTTTTCAAATAATAAAATGAAATCGAATTTGCCCCCTATTTTAGATAGGAGGATTATGCAAAAGGTTTCAGTAGTTATTCCGACTTATAATTACGCCGATTTTATTGCCGAAGCGGTTGAGAGTGTTTTGGCACAGACTTTTCCTATATTTGAAATTATTGTGGTTGACGACGGTTCAACCGATAATACGGCGGAAGTTATTAAACAATTCGGTGATAAAGTCAGATATATCAAACAAAAAAATAGCGGAGTTTGCGCGGCGCGAAATAACGGTGTGAAAAATGCAAGTGGTGATTTTATCGCGTTTCTCGATGCCGACGACGATTGGCTGCCTGAGAAAATCGAAAAGCAAATTGCTAAATTTGACGAAGACGCGGAAATAGGTTTAGTTCATTGCGGAATGCGCGAATTTGACACGGAAACCGGAGAAACCCTGCGGTTTCACATCGAGGGCGAAGAAGGTTGGGTAGCGGACGATCTTTTGCTTTTTGAGAAACCCGTCGTCATTGGTTGCGGCGGTTCGATTTTAGTTAGCCGCCAGGCTTTTGAAGAAGTCAGCGGATTTGACATTAACTTAAAAGTCGGCGAAGATTGGGATTTTTGTTACCGCCTTGCGAGAAAATTCAAAGTCGGGTTTGTTCGTGAAATTTTGGTTGATTACCGACATCACGGCAACAATTCACACTTGAATGTAAGAGAAATGGAACGCTCCGTAAAGATTTTTCAAGACAAGGCTTTTGCTACGAAGGATGAAAATATTTTGCGTCTGCGCCGGAGAAGTTACGGAAATTTTTACAAAATTCTCGCCGGTTCATATTTTACCGACGGAAATTATCCGAGATTTGTAAAGTATTCGCTAAAAAGTTTGTGGCTGATGCCAAAAAACATTAGCCATTTTCTGGCTTTTCCGTTAAGACGACTAAAAAAGAGTTATGAAAATAAATCTGCTTGAAGTTTTAGGTTGCCCGAAATGTAAGGGCAATCTGACGTTAGAAACTAAAATAAAAGAAGATTCCGGGAACATTATGGAAGGCAGTTTGCAATGTGCTAACTGTCAAAAAACATATCCGATAACAAATGAAATTCCACGTTTTATCGAATTGGACAATTACGGTTCAT
Source organism: Acidobacteriota bacterium (assembly GCA_031418635.1). Lineage (GTDB taxonomy): Bacteria > Acidobacteriota > Blastocatellia > Pyrinomonadales > Pyrinomonadaceae. Next base: position 271 of record JANOXW010000494.1, on the reverse strand, counting down.
CATTCGGTTATCAATGGAATTTGTTTCGCAAAGAACAGATAGATTCGTTTAACGGAACGGGTTTGTCAGCGGAAAGATTTTGGTCGGAAACCGGCTGGGCAAAAGATTCGTTGAAAGACAAATGGATTTTGGATGCCGGTTGCGGTGCCGGACGCTTTCTCGATGTTTCTTCAACGAGTGAAGCGGAAGTCATCGGCGTTGATATTAGCAACGCGATTGATGCCGCGCAGAAAAATTTGGAAGGCAAAGAAAATGTTCATTTCGTGCAGGC
>JANOXW010000493.1:0-2321 GCA_031418635.1 Acidobacteriota bacterium | reverse complement strand
CGATATGGTCAACGCAATGCCGGGAGTTTTCGGCTGGCTTTACGATTCGTTTGACACGCCCTGGCAAAACGAGTGGGAGAGATTGGCTTTGGACAGATTGAACACGCAGCCTTTGATAGAATTTCTCAAAAATTACCAGCCCGACATCGCCGTCTGCACGCATTTTCTGCCCGCCGAAATTATTTCCTGGCTGACGGCAGAAGGCGAAATCAGTTTCCCGCAAGCCATCGTCGTCACCGATTTCGACGTTCACGCAATGTGGCTGTATCATCACTACGAGCGGTATTTTGTGGCGATCAATGAAACGCGCGTTCATTTGGAAAAATTAGGAATCACGCCGGAAAAAATTACAGTTTCGGGCATTCCGATTGATCCGGTTTTTGCCGAACATAAAAATAAAATCGAGATGCGCGAAAAATACGGTTTAGAGAAAGATAAATTGACAATTCTTGTTTCGGCGGGCGGTTTCGGTGTCGGCAACATCGAAAATCTTTTAATTGCTTTAGGTGAACTAAAAACTCCCGCGCAAATTCTGGCAATCTGCGGGCGCAACGAAGAATTAAAAATAAAACTCGAAAAACTCGCCCTCGAAAAATTAAATAACGAAAGAGTCTTGTTCAAACCGATTGGATTTACAAAAGAAATGGACGAATATATGTCGGCATCTGATTTAATCGTCGGAAAACCCGGTGGATTGACCACTTCCGAAGCGTTAGCAAAAGACTTGATTTTCGTCGTCGTCAACCCGATTCCCGGTCAGGAAGAACGCAATTCCGACCATCTTTTAGAGGAAGGCTGCGCGATTCGCTGCAACAATCTGCCGACGCTCGCCTACAAAATCGACGAACTTGTAAACGACGTTTCACGGTTTGAAACATTGCGGAAAAATGTTTCGCGTTTTGCACGTCCAAACGCTTCGCGCGAAATCGTCGAAAAACTTTTATCCTCATAAAATTTCCGGCAGCCCAGGATTTTCCAACCATCCATTATGTCTGCACACATCAATCAACGGGTCGGGCGTAGCAAAAGACGGATGATTTTATACTTTTGACCTGAATGATTTCTAAAAACTTTTGAGATCGGGTAATCTGCTGCGTGTCTTTTGCGGTTTGTGCCAAAGCAAAATTGCCGTTCCGATAACTCCTGCCAAAGGAAGGGCGATGTCTTCTCGAATGCCCAATGATAATGCTGCTGCAACGCCGATGAGTGACCATAAAAGCGGAATCGGCAGAACATACCAAGGCATTTTTTTATCCGTCCACAACAGCAATCCGAAGGTGAAAATGGTCGTCGGACAAGGCAACCCGAAAGTCGGCGATTGCGGATAAACGTGTCCGAAAACAAATCCGAGCAAGGGATAAACAACCAGAGCGTAAAGTATCAATAACGCTCCGATGACGCCGCTCGTATCGAAACGAAAACGAAAAGTCAGTTCATCTTTCAAAACGCCCGCATAAAACAAAATCACCGCTTGAAATATAAAAAACGCTCCGAAGAAAAAAGCCGCTCGGTTAATGCGCGAAAAAAATAACAGGTGATACGCAACGCCCATCCACAACCAGAAAAAGACGAGAATCGCCGAAACGAATCTATTCGAACTTTTGCTCGTTTTGACTGCCAGAAACATTGCGACCAAAGCCGCCGACACGAGAATTACCTGCATCGGAAAAACAGCTCGGTTATATGCCGCAAAAACTTCGAGAAATTGTTCAATCGTAAAAGGCATTAATATCACATCCCGTAAATTTGCGATTTTCTACCGCGCAGTTTCGCCGCCAGCCACGGCGCAAAAATCATAAATAAAAGTCCGAAGCCCATCAGTCCGCCGCGTGAAACGTCGTAATCTTCAAACATTCGTTCCCACGAATAATTCATCACAAGAATTCCTAGACCGAATTCAAAGAGCGTCATCAAAATCATCCATATCAAGCCGACGGCAAACAGCGATTTAACATTCGGCGCGGAAATCCAACGGATAAAAAAATATGTAATCAGGAAAATCAGCAGTATGGCAACAAAAAACGCAATGCGCCGCGCCATAAAATCTCCAACGAGCGGCGCGAGAAAAAGCTGCCGCAAAGTTCCGTGAACGCTCTCGGCAAAAATTATCACCAGCAAAACTGCCAATGCTCTGAAAATATACATAAACTTCATATTCGGACAGAAATTAAGCAACTTTATACCGCGTCAATGTCGTTGAACCCCACAGAAAAGCTACAAAAAGAGCGACAATTGCAATTAACGAATAGTGAATTTCAGGATAATCAACCAACGGATTGTGCGTTTCATCCTTTGGAAATAAAGGTCTTCCGACATTCAAC
>JANOXW010000492.1:0-2609 GCA_031418635.1 Acidobacteriota bacterium | reverse complement strand
GCAACGTAACTTGGACGTTTTTTGTGTGCGACAAGGAAATTCGCTGGCGCAATAAACCGATAAATCAAGCGAACATTCCGAACACCGCGTTGGCAATGTATCCGCCGAAGGTTTCGCCGCAATGGAAACTTTACGCGGCTTACGGCACGGGCAACAAGGAAACTTGCGGGCGTTGGCATCTGATTGACGAACGCGGCTGGCAAGGAATTTAAAGTTTCTACAGGTAAATTTCAATAATAAAATTTTATAACCGTTGTCGTCCGCTAAAACCGGCTTCGACTTCGTGCCACCATTCGATTTCATCGCCTTCGCCAAGTTGCCAACAGAGCAAAACTACTTGACCGCCGTGCATTGTTGGAAAGTCAATCAAACCGCGTGAATAATCTTTGAGTTGAATACCGAGTTCGTGAAATTCGGTGGTTAATTTGCCGACTTCGTAAAGTGATTTGACATAATGTGAACCGCTTTCCATTCCGCCGCCGCCGTTTTGCGCCGAGTTTGCCGCAAGTTTTGCCGATTCACGAAAAAATTCAATCTTACCGTAATGCGCCTGTAATCTTTCAAGTTTCGGGCGCACCAACGGCAATAAATCATTCGCTTCGTCAAGCGTGAAAAGTTTCATAATTCTATCTGAGAGTTTATTGAGTTTATTGAGAGTAAATCCATCTCAACAAACTCAATAAACTCAATAAACTTTTTTTCAATCTTTGATGCGAACTAAGTTAGGGAAATCTTCTGTTTCCTCTTCCGCATATTCGGTTTCAAAAGTGATTTTGCTTGAGATGCGCGGAAAATCATTATCCGTCTGTTGATGCAAAATTTCCGGCGGCGGTATTTCTTCGGGCAGAACAAACGAGGGAATTTCATATTGTCCGCTTTGCGAAATATCTTTGCGGACGAGTTCGGCGATGTCGCCCAAATCAATAAAAAAATCGGCGACATCAATCAAGCGCGGCGCAGTGTTTGAGCGAAATCCCGCCACTTCGACGCGACAACCTTTATACGCTACGGCATTTAGCGCATAAACAAAATCCTCGTCGCCCGAAACCAAAACCGCCGTATCGTAACGTCCTGCCAAACTCAGCATATCAACCGCGATTTCGACATCGAGATTTGCTTTGCGCGTGCCGTCATAAAAAGTTTTCAATTCTTTTTGCACGACACGAAAACCGTTGCGCCGCATCCACAACAAAAAACCTTGCTGACGTTCTGCGCCCGCGTCAACGCCCGTGTAAAAAAAGGCGCGAAGCAATCTGCCGTCGCCTAACAACAGACGCAAAAGTTTATTGTAATCAATATCTATATTATGAAACCGTGCCGCGTGAAAAAGATTGTTTCCGTCAATAAACACCGCCACACGCCCGCGATGTCCAAACTTCCACGACGGATTAGTCGCCATATCAAACTGCATTGTGTAAATCCTTCTATATTAAAATTTTTAAGATAAATCGCCCCGCAGTTGACAGAATTGACGGAATAAAAAAATGTTGAATTAGTTAAAAAAATGAAAGTTTTTACCGTAAATCAATGTATAATTTACAATTGATGAATAGATATTTGTCTTGCAAAAAATTTGTTAAAATTAAAAATGTTTCCGTGTTTTCTTAAAATACAACTACAGTTTGTCAAAAAATAATTACTTTATAGTGTGCCTTTTTGCTTGCCTTGCGGTCAAGCGAATCATTTTATAACATACTCGTTTTTGGGCATATAATCAAAAAAGATGGAAAAAAAAGCTAAAAAAAATCATCCTGACGAATGGTTGAAAGATTTGTTAGTTGAAGCAGAAATTACCGCGTTTAAGCCCGAAGAGATGATTGCTTGCCAGCAATGTGAGCGCAAAAATCCGCCGACACGCCGTAAGTGCTTTTATTGCAACGCTGAACTCGAAATCAACGAATCACAAAGCCGTTTTCTCAAACCGAATTTACGAAAACTCGAAGTTTGGGAAAAAGGATTTAATGTCATATTTCAGCCACAAATAAACGAGTTGGATGAAACGCTCATAGCGGAAATCGCCAAAATGTTAAGATTGGAAAAAGCTGGTTTGCAAAAAATTCTTTCTGCTCATAAGACTTTGCCGTTGGCACACGCCGAATCGGAGAAAGAAGCGGAAATCGCCCGAACACGCTTGTCGGAACTTGGGCTGGAAACCTTTGTTTTGAGCGATGAAACTTTAATGATTGAAAAACCGACGCAGCGTTTGCGCGGAATCGAATTTTTTGACGGCAAACTCATTTTAATACTTTTTAACCACGACGAAATCGTTGAAATTCCACCCGAAGATGTGGTTTTGATTGTAACAGGCGCGATTTTTGAGCGAAAAGTCGAATCAACTGAAAGACACAATAAAAAAGGTGATAACAAAATTCTGAAAATGACGGAAACCGCTTCCGACGAATCCTTAATTGACATTTACAGCCGTCAAGATGCCATCGGTTACAGAATTTTAGCGAAAGGTTTTGACTTTTCTTGTTTAGAAACAGAGAAAGAAATTTTAGCGAAAAACAATATTAAAAAACTTATCCAAAAATTGCGCGAATTTGCGCCGAATACGAAATTTGTTGATGATTATCTGCAAATGCGGGAAAATTTAGGAAATATTTGGG
>JANOXW010000491.1:0-9818 GCA_031418635.1 Acidobacteriota bacterium | reverse complement strand
TAAATCTGGTATCGTTCACCAAGAGTAAGATGTTTGTATTTTTTCATGTCAACTCTTTGATGAAAATTAAAGAGCTAAAACTACTGAACATCTTACTCTTTAATTTTTATCAAGAGTTGCACTTACTTCTTGAATCCAAGGAGTTTAGCAACGCGGATTTGAAAAAAAAGTCCTAACCGCATAAACTCTCTTTTTTGTTTTAAACAAGAATTTCAAATCAGAAAGCATTAACAATGAATAATTCCGAAATTACGCCTGAAGTTATCGCCCAGCATAATTTAACCGCCGAAGAATATGAAAAAATCAAACAAATTCTCGAACGCGAACCGAATTTTACGGAACTCGGCGTTTTTAGCGTAATGTGGTCAGAGCATTGCAGTTACAAATCTTCACGGATTCATTTGGGACGTTTGCCAACGACGGGTGAACGCGTTATTGTGCCGCCGGGCGAAAACGCCGGCGTAGTTGATATTGGCGACGATTGGTGCGTCGCGTTCAAGGTCGAATCACACAATCATCCGTCGTTTATCGAACCGTTTCAAGGTGCGGCAACTGGCGTTGGCGGAATTTTGCGCGATGTTTTTACGATGGGCGCACGTCCGATTGCTTTGATGAATAGTTTGCGTTTTGGAAATTTGAATCACGCGCAATACGGCAACCGCAATAAATCGCTTTTAAAAGGCTGTGTTGACGGCATCGCGCATTACGGAAATTGTTTCGGCACGGCAACAGTTGGCGGCGAGGTTGTTTTTGATGACGCTTATAATTTTAATCCGTTGGTCAATGCCTTTGCGTTGGGAATTGTTCGCAAAGACCAAATTTTCTTTGGCAAAGCGTCGGGCATCGGTAATCCGGTTTTGTATGTCGGCGCAAAAACGGGGCGCGACGGGATTCACGGTGCAACGATGGCTTCGGCGGAATTTGACGACGAAGCGTTGGAAAAACGTCCGACGGTTCAGGTTGGCGATCCGTTTTTGGAAAAACTGTTGCTCGAAGCCTGTCTTGAAGCGATGCGTTCGGGTGCGATTGCGGGCATTCAAGATATGGGCGCGGCGGGTTTAACTTCTTCCTCCGTTGAAATGGCGGCGCGTGCCGGAACGGGTTTAGAACTCGATCTAACGCTTGTTCCGCAACGCGAAACGGGAATGACGGCGTATGAAATGCTTCTGAGCGAATCGCAGGAACGGATGATTATCGTCGCGCACAAAGGGCGCGAGAAACAAATCGTCGAGATTTTCAACAAATGGGATTTGGACGCAGTTGTGGTTGGCAAGGTCGTCGAAGGAAATCGTTTGAAAATTTTTCACAACGGCGTAATGGTCGCCGATTTGCCGGTTGATAAATTGACGGATGAAGCACCGCGATATAATCGTCCAAAGTCCAAAGTCCAAAGTCCAAAGTCAAATGCTCCACGCCAAACTAACTTTGGACTTTGGACTTTGGACTTTGGACAGGCGTTAAAGACGCTTTTGGCTTCGCCGAATATTTGCTCGAAGCGTTGGGTTTATCGGCAGTATGATACGATGGTTCGCACCAATACGGCGGTTTTGCCGGGCGCGGATGCGGCAGTTGTGCGTATTAAAGAAACTCGTCGGGCAATTGCGATGTGTTTAGATGGAAATGCGCGTTTTGTTGCTGTTAATCCAAAAGAAGGCGCGAAATTGGCGGTTGCCGAAGGTGCGCGCAATGTCGTTTGTGTTGGGGCAAAACCGATTGCGATAACTAATTGTTTAAATTTTGCTTCGCCCGAACGCCCCGAAGTTATGCAATCTTTTTCCGACGTGATTGATGGTATAAAAGAGGCTTGTGAGATGTTTGAAACGCCCGTCGTTTCGGGCAATGTTTCTTTTTACAACGAAACTGAAGGGCGCGGAATTTTGCCGACTCCGGTAATTGGAATGGTCGGATTGCTTGAAGATGTGCGAAAAATTATCACGCAAGGTTTCAAAAATGAAAACGACATCATCGCCCTGCTTGGCGAAACAAATGATGATTTATCGGTCAGCGAATTCGCGCAGACAAATTTGGGTTACACAACCGACGAACTTATCGAAAGCGGCGAAGTTCCGCGCATTGATTTAAATTTAGAAAAGCGAGTGCAAGAAATCTGTCTGAAATTAGCTGATGAAATGTTATTAAAATCAGCGCACGATTGTTCCGACGGCGGACTTGCCGTAGCAATTGCCGAAAGTTGTTTTTCTTCGCTCAATCGCCAAGCAATCGGCGCACACATTGAATTAAATGATGAGAATTTATCAACCGAAGTTCAACTTTTCAGCGAATCGCCGTCGCGTATCGTGATTAGCTTTGCGGTGGAAAATCTCGAAAAAGTAAAGGAAATTGTCGGCGATTGTTCATTTGAGATTATCGGAAAAGTTTTGGGCGCAGATTTAAAGGTAAAATTTAACGGCGAAGAAGTCATTTCCGCTTCAATCGCTGAACTCGAAAACGCTTGGAAAACTTCGCTTGAGAAACAACTTGGAGTAGAATAAGTGTGAGGTGAAGTATATGAATGTCCGTGAAAAAGTTATTTCCGAAATCAATGTTTTGAGTGAGATTGAAGTCAAACAAGTTTCTCAATTCCTTGAATTTATTAAGTTTCAGACTGAAAAACAAAGCAAAACCAAAAACCGCACAGAAACCGATTCGATTTTTAATTTAGGTAAAAACCCTGTCGAAGTCGGCGTTTCCGACGCTTCAGAAAATCTTGACCAATATCTTTACTGAAAATGGAAAGTTTATTTTTAGACGCAGGTTACATTATTGCATTAGAAGCCGAAGACGAACAACATCACGAATCGGCAATTTCTCATTGGCAAAATTTGTCCAAAAAACTTCCTTCAATCATTACCACAACATATATTTTCGATGAGGTTTTAACATTTTTCAGCAGTCGCAAACGCCACGCAAAAGCCGTCGAAATTGGAAAAAATTTGCTGGAAAGCGATTTAATTGAGCTAATTCAAGTTGATGAAGAATTGTTTTTGGCAGGGTGGGCATTTTTTCAACAGCATCGAGATAAGACTTTTTCATTAACTGATTGTCTTTCGTTTGTTGTTATGAAAGATCGCAAAATTACAACTGCACTAAGTTTTGACAAACATTTTACGCAAGCCGGATTTGAAAAATTGCCAAAATGAAAGCAGGTATTTATCTTCACATTCCATTTTGCAAGTCGCGTTGTTCTTACTGCGATTTTGCGACTGATGTTTATAAAAATGCCGAAACTGTTGCGCGATACGTCAATGCACTTTGTAATGAAATAGAAGATTTCCAATCCGAAAAATCCAAAATCCAAATTGAAACAATCTATTTTGGCGGCGGAACACCTTCGCTTTTGTCGCCGATGCAACTAGAAAAAATTCTCGACACGATTCATAAAAAGTTCTCCGTTGAAAAAGATTCAGAAATAACAATGGAGATGAATCCGGCGACGATGACGCTTGAAACAGTCAAAGCGTATCAAAGTTTAGGCATAAATCGCGCAAGTTTTGGGGCGCAAACTTTTGACGATACGGAACTGAAAAGGCTTGGCAGAAAACACACGGCGAATGATGTGCGCGAAACGATTGAGCTTTTGCGAAAAGCGGATTTTGATAATGTTTCGTTTGATTTGATTGCGGGTTTGCCGCGCCAAACTTTGAAAGATTGGGAACGAAATTTGGACGAAGCGTTAAAATTACAACCCGAACATCTTTCCTTATATTTGCTCGAAATCCACGAAGGAACGCCGCTTGCCGAACAAATTCGTAGCGGACGACAGCCGTTGCCCGACGAAGATTTAGCGGGTGAAATGTATGAGTTGATGTTGGAAAAAGTTTCTGCCAAAGGCTTTCAGCAATACGAAATTTCAAATTTTAGTTTGCCGAACTTTCAATCAAGGCATAATTCAAAGTATTGGCTGTGCGAACCCGTTTATGCTTTTGGTGTTTCGGCACATTCGTTTGACGGACGAATGAAGCGTTGGGCAAATGAGCGCGACACTTTGAAATATGTTTTGCTGATTGAAAAAGAAAATTCGGCGATAGTCGAACAAACTGAAATTGATTTGAAATCCGAATTTGCCTTTCTTGGCTTGCGTCTGGCAAAAGGCATTGATGTTGACGAATACAAAAATCGTTTCGGCGTGGATTTACTAGCGGAATATGCTGAAGATTTGCAGCGATTAAAAGAAGCGGAACTAATCGAAGTTTCCCGCAATCGCCTCAAACTCACCAAAAAAGGCTTTCTATTTTCTAATGAAGTTTTCGCCGTGTTTGTTTAAAAACTGTATTTCAAATTCACAAAAACAACAAGTGCAAAGATTTAACTACGAAACACACGAAAGAAACGAAAAAAAGACAAGGTCTATTAGATTTTTTAATTTTCGTGTGTTTCGTAGTTAAAATATTTTAACATGTGGTTGGGTTCTAAATTTGCTTTTCGTTAATCGAAGTTTCTATAATTTACCTAACAATGAGTTAATTATCTTATGCCAATTTACGAATACAAATGTTTAGATTGCGGTTCGCATATCGAAAAAATGCAGAAAATTTCTGAAGAATCTTTGAAAATCTGCGAAGAATGCGGTGGAAAACTTGAAAAACAATGGTCGCTGTCGGGTTTTCAGTTTAAGGGCGCGGGTTGGTATGTAACCGATTACGCCAATAAAAAAGGCGTTACCGGCACGGAAAAGTCCGAAAAGGCTGAAAAGAGCGCCAAAACGGAAAAAAGTTCGACAACCGAATCAACCGCTAAAGCCGAAACTGCATCAAAGAAATCAAGCGACGATACGGCGAATTCCAAAAAAGAAGTTAAAAAGGATTGAGATATGAGATTTTCGGCGAAAAAAGTTTGGCAATCGGGATTGATTTTGCTTCTCTTGATGACGTTTGCCAATGCTCAATCGCGCAATAGTTCTAAAGCGACTACCGATACCGACGGCACGATTTTGAGTGTTGCCGCACTTCGCACTAATGGCGCAAGTGAACCGATAAAGCCTGAAAATTTATATCTTTACGAAAACAGCATCGAGCAGAAAATAAAGAATTTCTCGTTTGACCCGTCGCCGGCGCGAATCCTTCTGTTGGTTGATAATTCGCAAACCGTTCGTGCCGATGTTGAAACTTTGAAAAAAGCAACGCTCGAATTTGCGTATGAAATTTTTGACGGCGACCAACTTTTTGTCGTCGGTTATGATGAAAAAGCCGAGATAATTCAGGAATGGACGGACGATGCAAAAAGAATAGAAACCTCACTTGCGACGTTTCGCAAAAAAGGTAATCCATATCTTTTCGATGCTTTGAACATAACCGCTAACGAGGTTTTAGTTCCATTAATGCCCGGAACGCGGAAAACAGTAGTGATTTTAATTGGCGACGGACTCGACCGCGGCAGTAAAATCTCTTTCGATAAAGTTTTAGGGCAATTACAAAATCAAAATATCACTGTTTATGCCTTGCAAATTCCCGACCGAACAGGTGGAGCATTTCGCCGCGACCAACCGAAAGCAGGCGAAGTTGTTACGCAACTAACGGAAGGCACGGGCGGAAAAATTTTTCCGATTGAAGAAGCCCAAAATGCCGCCAAATTTATCTGCGACGAACTCAAGAGAAATCGCTATCTGCTTTCATATTTTCCAACTAACAGTTCTTCTTTCGACGCTCGCCGCGTCTTTTTAACCGCCGACGAAGGCATTTCAGTTCGCACAAAAAACGCCCAACCACCTAACGTAAAGTGAAAAAGTTTTAAATTGGTTGAGATTTGACACACCTAACTTTTTCACTTTTTACCAATGACTGAAAGCAGTCTGCCCGTTTTGCCGTAGCGTTTTTTCTCTTGGCGATACGAAAAAAACAAATCGGTTCTTTCCATTGTGCAAAACGGCGCAATATAGATATTTTCGGGAATGCCTCCGATGGCGAGAAGTTGTTCTTGATTGGCAAGATGCAAATCAATCAAGGCGTGATTTGGGCGCGTTGGCGTAAAAAGATGTTCGCTATTTGGAAAATTTTCGCAAAAAGCGTCAATCACATCTTGTCCGATTTCGTAATTTTTGCACGTTGCCGCCGCGCCAATCGCGCAGACTAAATTTCCCGCTTTCGTCCCAAATTCTTCGCGCATTTTCTTCATCGCTTTTTTCACAATCGAAGAAACTGTGCCGCGCCAACCGGCGTGAACTGCGGCAAATCCTTTTGTCTTAAAATCGCCAATCAAAATCGGCACACAATCGGCGGTTTTTACGCCAACCAAAACATTGTCGAGATTTGAAATCAACGCATCAAACTTCGAGTTTCCTTCTTTGGCATCTTTTACGGTTTTGACAAATTTTACATCATCGCCGTGAACTTGCCACGCGGTTGCGAGTTCAAATTTATTACCGAAAACTTGCAAAAAACGCCTTCGATTTTCAAAGATATTTTCGTCTGTGTCGTCATCAAAACCCGCGAGATTTAAATCGTTGTTCGGAAATGGTGAAACTCCGCCAAGCCGCGTCGAAAAACCGTTAATAAAACCGTTTTCTTCTAAAGCGCGGCAAACCAAAACTTTTACGTCGCCTTTTTCGCGCCAATAAAATCCGTTTTCTGTTAAAATCAGATTTTCGGACTTTGGATTTTGGACTTGATTCGTGATTGTATCCATCGGAATAGACATTATAGAAGTTTATCGCATCCGCGAAACTATGGCGAGAACACCGCGTTTTGCAATGCGTGTTTTTACCGAAAAGGAACGTGCATTTTGCGAGGCGAAAGGCGCAACTTCAGCGCAATCTTTCGCGGCACGTTTTGCTGCTAAAGAAGCGTTTCTAAAAGCCTTGCAAACAGGTTGGCGCGGCAAAATTACTTGGCACGACATTGAAGTTTGTTCATCTGAAAACGGCGTTCCGTCATTAGAAATTCGCGGTGAAGCCAAAAATATTATGGAAGATCTCGGCGCAAATAAAATTCATCTTTCGTTATCGCACACAGGCGAACACGCTATCGCGCAAGTCATTTTGGAATATTTAAAAGCCGGTTGAAATAGCCTAACTCGTTGGCACATATTTCCGTTGCTTCAACTGCTTTATTCCAACCAATTTCAAAACTGCCGTTTTTTTATTTGCAAAACAGCTTTATTGATGTTCGAAGTCATAATTTTCTTTATAATAGACGGAAACCCGATAGCGGTAAAATATCTATGAATGTTTATCTTTACGATGCTGACGGAACGGATGAAACTTTGGAGTTCAGCGCAGATATATGTCAAAAAATCGGCGATAATCAACTGCTTTGGATTGACATTTCCGAGCGTCAACGAACTCAAATTGAGCAAGTTATCGCGGCGTTAGGTTTGAAAAATGTTTCAACCGAAGCCATTTTGAAGGAAGAAGAGCGACCAAAACTCGATAAGTTTGAAAATTTTTATCGGTTTTTTATCATCTCGGTAAAAAGCGGCAGCGACCGTAAATTTGAAAAAGTTCCGATTGATTTTATCGTCGGCAAAAATTTTGTCATAACCGTTCACAACGGTGAAGTTGATTATTTTGCAGAATTCAGAGAGCGCGAAAAAGGCGAAACAAGCATCGGTGAACTCGATGCCGAGAGTTTTGTCGAAACGTTGCTCGACCTGCACTTTGTTTCATATTTTCGAGCATTGGAAAAAATTGAGCGAATGGTTGACAAATTTGATGAAACAATTCTGCAAAAGGATTTGAAAGACCAAGATTTTTTGAAAAAAATGGTTGAACTGCGAAGCGAAGTTTCAAAACTCCGGCAATGGTTTCTGCCGCAACGTGATGTTTTTTACGCTCTTTCACGTCCCGATTTCACTCAGACTGTCGCTTCCGATTCGTTTGAAGACTTTAAAATGCTTGGTGAACATTTTGAATCTACTGTTGTCGCAATCGAAAATTCGCGCGATACGGTTTTAAGTTTATTTGATTTATACACAACGCGAGCCGCTCACAGAATGAACCAAACGATAAAAACTCTGACTTTCGTAACGATAATTTCCGGTGGTTTAAGCGTTATCGCCGGAGTTTTAGGAATGAATTTTGAGGCTGGATTTTTCAAATCTCCCGGCGGATTTTGGATAGCAATAGCCGGAATGGGATTGTTAGCCGGAGCATTAGCGATAGTTGCGAAAATAAAAAATTGGATATAGACAAAAAATGACGGAAGCGAAAAATCTTTGGGGCGGTAGATTTGCCGGAAAGACGGACATAACTTTTGCCGAATTTAATAATTCGTTTGGCTTTGACCGTCGGCTTTTTTTGGCGGATGTGCAGGCGAGTATCGCGCATTGTGACGCGCTTTTTCACGCCGGAGTTCTGACGCGGCTTGAATCGGAACGCATCAAAAACGGTTTGCAGACGATTCTCAAACGCGCCGATTTTGATAAAAATTATTTCGACGAATTACCGTCCGAAGATGTTCATTCATTTATCGAAGCACGACTTGTGCAGTTAATCGGCGATGCCGGCAGAAAACTACACACCGGACGAAGTAGAAATGACCAAGTTGCGACGGCGTTTCGACTTTGGTTGCGCGAAGAAATCGAGGAAATCTCAAAAACTGCGCGTGGATTGCAAAAGGCTTTGCTTGAAACGGCGGAAAAGCAAAAAGATGCGATTTTGCCCGGCTACACGCATTTGCAACGAGCGCAACCGATTCTGTGGGCGCATTGGTGTCTGGCTTATTTCGAGATGTTGGCGCGTGATCGGGAGAGATTGGACGAAGTTTGGCGGCGTGTCAATGTTTTACCGTTGGGCGCGGCGGCACTGGCGGGAACGAGCTATGAGATTGACCGCGAAGAAGTGGCGCGTGGGCTTGGCTTTGAAGGCGTTGCGGCGAATAGTTTGGATGCGGTTTCAGACCGCGATTTTGCGGTTGAATTTGTCGGTGCATGTGCGCTTGTGATGGTTCATCTGTCGCGTTTGGCGGAAGATTTAATTCTTTATGCCTCGTCTGAGTTCCAGTTTATCGAACTTTCAGATGCAGTTTCGACGGGTTCGAGCATTATGCCGCAAAAGAAAAATCCCGACGCTTTGGAATTGATTCGCGGAAAAGCGGGACGCATTTTTGGACATCAAACCGCCTTGCTGACAACGCTCAAAGGTTTGCCGATGGCATACAACAAAGATTTACAGGAAGATAAAGAAGCGGTTTTTGATACGGTTGATACGGTAAAAATCTGTCTGCGCGTAGCCGCAATCGTTCTCGAAAATCTGCACGTCAATGAAGAAAAAACGCGGAAAGCCGCGACCACAGGTTATCTAAATGCAACCGAATTAGCCGATTATCTCGTGCAAAAAAATGTGCCGTTTCGCGTCGCGCACGACACGGCTGGCAAAATCGTGATGGCGGCGATTGCCCGAAATAAAGAATTAAACGAACTCGATATGTCGGAAATGCAAGCATTCTCCGAACATATCGAAGCGGATGTGTTTGAAGCGTTGAGTTTGGAGCAAACTTTGGCAAGCAAAAATCAAATCGGCGGAACTGCGCCCGAAAGAGTTTTTGAAGCATTGCAAGAGGCGAAGCAAAGTTTGGAGAACGAAGAATAAATTAACTACGAAACACGCCAAATGCGCGAAAAAAGAAATGATTTAGTTTTGTTTTATATTTAGCGTATTTGGTGTATTGAGCGGTTAACGGTTTTTAAAAAATGCACAATTTTGTTCGCAATTTATTAACCGAATGGCGCAAACTCGGTTTGCCGTTTGCCGATGAAACTTTTGTCATTGCTGTTTCGGGCGGTGCGGATTCGGTCAGTCTGCTGCTTGCTTTGCACGAATTAAAAGAATTAAAAAAGTTTAAGTTGCGGTTTGTTATAGCGCATTTTAATCACGATTTGCGCGG
>JANOXW010000490.1:0-4341 GCA_031418635.1 Acidobacteriota bacterium | reverse complement strand
TTCGGACATCAAAACAGTCGGAGAATTTTTATCCAGAAAACTAGAGAAAAAAGATTTAGGAATAGAAGTAGGCTCACTAAATTACGTTCAAAATTCGCCTTATTACTTTATCAGAACTAAAGCATTACAGAATTACACATTCTTGCCTGAATTTTCTAATGAAAGTCTGGAGAGAATACATCCGAAATCCTTTAAGAATTATAACCTTAAAGAAGGCGATATAATTATTTCCAAAGACAGCAATATCGGCGAAGCGGTGATTTTGGATAAAGATTATCCGAATTATATGCCTTCCGGCGCGATTTACAGACTACCTATTAACGAGAAAAAATATTATCTTTTGGCGTTCTTAAAACATAACTTTTTCAGAAATCAGCTAGATAATATAGTTCCAAAAGGTGCAACCATACGACACGCCGGAACAAAATTTTTGGATTGTAAAATACCTCTGCCGACCAATAACACGAATGAGATTGTTAATTATGTTGAGACGTTAATGAAGTTCATTATCGAAATAGAAAAGACTATTAAACTTAAATTTGCACTCATCAATAACATTGTTAATTCGGAATTGGAATCTGGACAAAAACCAAATAAGTTTTATTTTGAACAACCATCCTTCTTGGAACTTGTGAACTTAAAAAGGTTAGATACCGGAGCATATTCCGAAAAATTCAAAACCATTGATTTTCTACTTAAAAATTACAATCAAGGATTTTTTTATATTGAGCCTGACAGATTGAAAGGCGGAAATACGCCGACACCCAGAATTATCGGAGATGATAAAGACCTAAAATATAAATGGATAACGCCGACTAATTGTTCCGATATTGGTTACATACTAATTGATGAAAGAATCAGTATGCCAAACGAGAATAACTTAAATGAAAATGCAATGTTATTGGTTAATCGCACTTCAAGAGGCGGGCGCGGCGAATATGTTGGAATAGCAGTATTTTACGACCTTAATTTTTACGGCAAAGGGCATCATAATCAAGGTATTTACAGAGTTTCAAAATATCCTGATAAGGATTTAATTTTTATGGTGTGCTTTATGAATACGGAAATGATGCGGCAATATTGCGCTTATTTATGCGTCGGCTCAAAGATGAAAGAATTAAAGGCAAATCATTTTTTGAACATCCCTTTTCCAAGATTCGGAGATGAAATAAAAGCGCAAATCGTCAATCTGTTTTACAAAAAACAAAACAACGCTTTGAGCTATTCTGATTTTTTATCCGAAACTGGAATTTTTCAACTTCACGACCATTTGAAGAAACTTAAAATGAAACTTAATTTCATTATTGACAAGATTATTAAAGATGAAGAAATTAACACTGACGAATCACTTCTTAGTGCAACATTAAGCACTATTGGTGCAAAATGAGGTTATGATGCAAAGCCATATTTCACAAAAATTATGGATAAAGAGTTAGCAGAAAAACAAGCCAAGTTTTTAGCAGGTGAAATTGAAAAAGATTTAGCAGAATTTTTAAGAAAGAATCCATTAGAAAAGTTGGAAGTATTACAGGAAAAGTTAAAATTCAATAAAATTTTGCATCCTTTGATTACAGACCTGCTTAATGATTTAAAGTTGTATGATTCTCGGTCTGATTCGCCTGATAAATGGCAAGATATGGAAGGCAGAATTTTGTCTGAAACAAGTTGGTTTCACCAAACATTTTATCAAAGTTTTCTTTACTTCAATGTCATACAAACATTTTTTAGTTCGCGTTATAGTCCAATACAAGAAGAATATAGAAAACAACAAAAATCCAAATATAATCTAACTCCAAAAAAAATGCAGCAAGCGTTGTTTGAAACTCTCAACGAATTACATATTGAGAAAGTTAAACACGGCGGAAGCAAAGGATTTTGGAATGATAATAACAGGCGAGAACTTCTCGCACTTTACAATCGCTTTCTTATTGTCATCAAAAATTCCCGAACAGATGTAAAAATGATGGTAAAAAAAGGAAAGTCAGAACTACTTGCCGAAAATGAAATACTTGCTAAATATGAAATTCCTGACACCTTAATAAAATCTGCCTTTTCTGCTTACGACGCGCCGAAAGACGTTGCTTTAACTTGGGCAAAGCAAGAAATGAAACTTAAATTTAGTGAAGAATATCTTAAAGATGTTTTAACCGAAGCAAGAAAATTTTGGCGTAGTAGAAGCAAAGGGTTAATAAGCCAGCAAACATTAAACGAACATCCAAAAATACATTTAATTCTGATAGATATTAACTTTGAATTTGGATGCAGAGAGTATGCCGTTAGTTCAATAAATAAAAATGATATGAAAAAACTCAAATATGGCACAGTAGCCAAAAAATTCAATGGTGAAATTAAATTTGTAGCTGGTGAAAAATGGGATGATTTTCTTGTTTCAGGGAGTTTTTGAGAACAATCAAAATAATTTTGAATCTTCCTAAAAAAAACAGGTAATCAACCTTTTTTTCAATCTCACTTACACCTTTAATTCAATTCTGTAAAGTTTCGTTAGTTTAAGTAAGTTCTGCTTATTTAGACTAACGATTTTTTATTTTAGGAGAGTTTAGAAAATGACAGAAAAATTATTGAAAGTTGATGATGTCGGCGAATTTTTGGATTTGAAACCAGCGAGAATCTACGAACTTTGTAGACAAAAATCCATCCCTTTTATTTTAATCGGACAAAGACAATATAGGTTTAGTAAGTCCGCGTTGATGGAATGGATTGAGCAAGGCGGAAACCGACAAAGCGAGGTGAAAAGCAATGAAAAATAAAAAAGCCCTCGTTTTTGGCGAAACGAAAGGCTTTAATAAAACTGATACCCAAAACAATTTTAAGTCTTTTCAAGTTTCGCGTCAATACTTGGCAGAAAGGAAGGTGAAATATGTTACCTAAAATTTTGCCGAATACCGAAACGGAAAATCAATTGGTTGCCGACGCTTTGAAATATGCAAAATTCGGCTTGCTTGTTTTTCCCGTTCATACGGTCAAAGACGGGAAATGCACTTGCGCTAAAAGCGATTGCAGTTCACCCGCGAAACATCCGCGAACCGTTCAGGGATTAAAACAGGCAAGTAAAGATTTGAATTTTGTCAAAAATCTTTTCGGCAATTTCACTTATCGCTCTGCCAACATCGCCATTTGCACGGGCAAAGAATCGAATTTAGTTGTTGTTGATGTTGACAGCGCGAAAAGCGGACGGATTGAAGAACTTTATAGTTTTGTTCCGAAAGAGATTTTAGAGAAAACTCTGTGGATAAAAACGGGCGGCGGTTTTCACTTGTATTTTACTTTTCCGCAAAATGTTGAGATTCGTAATTCAACAAGCAAACTCGGAAAAAACATTGATATTCGCGGCGAAGGCGGTTATATTGTCGCACCGCCTTCAATGCACATTTCGGGCAAACAGTATGAATTTTTGAATAACAATGACATTTCGCCGTTTCCACAGGCATTTATTGAGAAATTAAATAAATCCGAAACACTAAGCGAAAACAGCAATTCAAACGGCAAGCCGATTCAAAACGATTGTTATCTTGAAGGAACTCGAAACGATTCTCTAACGAGTGTTGCCGGAAAATTAAGACGCGACGGGCTTAGTGAATGCGAACTTGAACCCGCACTTTTGAAAATAAATTCGGAAAGGTGCAAACCGCCATTGAATAAAAGCGAAGTATTGCAGATTGTTCATTCCGTTTCTCGTTACGACAATCAGACGCAACCGCCGAATAAATTTAGTTTAGAAACCGATGCAAAAGATTTTACAAGTCTTTTCAAAATTCAATCTGCAAGCATTTGGCTTGAAAATGCCAAACTCCGACCCGTGCCGAAAATGCTTTTCGGTGAATTTTGGTTTGAAGGCGAACTCTGCATTTTGTTCGCTGATACGGGCAAAGGCAAAAGCATTTTAGCCGTGCAAATCGGCAATTCGATAAGCAAAGGTTTGAGTATTGGATATTTTACGCTTGAAGCCCAAAAGCAAAAAGTTTTGTATTTTGATTTTGAATTGTCGGATAAGCAATTTGAAGCGCGTTACTCGACAAAGCAAGGTGATTATTTTACTAACCATTACGCATTTGACGAAAACTTTAAGCGCGGTGAAATAAATCAAAACAGCTTTATGCCGAATCATTTTAGAGATTTTCAAGATTATCTGAATTTTTCGCTTGAGTATGAAATTGTCCAGACCGAAGCGAAAGTTTTGATTGTGGACAATATCACTTATCTAAAAAGCGCAACCGAAACAGCAAAAGATGCTCTGCCTTTGATGAAAGAATTGATTCGATTAAAAAAGAAATACGACCTTTCGATTTTGGCTCTGGCACACACGCCGAAACGCGATTTAAC
>JANOXW010000489.1:0-3497 GCA_031418635.1 Acidobacteriota bacterium | reverse complement strand
TGTTGTTTTGGAGCCGTTTGGCGGGCTGTGTTCAACCGCTATCGCGGCATTACATACTAATCGCAGATGTTACAGCGCAGAGTTTAACGAAAATTACTATCTGCTTTCTGAGGCTCGACTAAAACAGGAGGAAATACATTTTGCCAAATCCGTTGCAGCCTGAAAAACAGGAAATTCAAGATCAATCATCAGCAAAGGAACAAGTTCGACCGCCGGTTAATTCGTCGCCGGCAAATACTGATTGGGACGAAATTCGGGAGCGCGAAAAATGGAATCATATTGGTTTGTATAAAGCGGTTTATGACACGCTGTTTGCCTTACCCGGATTTTTTAAGTCAGAGTTGAAAATCACGGGAGTTTTAGCGACAGACCTTTACACTTTTAATTCTGCGCTTGGCGCGACGATTGAAAATCAAATCGTTGATTCTCTAAACGAGTTGCGCGAAGAATGGGATAGAGAAAATCGTTATCGCACATATCGTTTTGTCCGACAGGCACAGCGTTTTCCTGATGTGATTTTACGCGGTTCAACGCCGGAAAAAGAAAACGACGTAATTTTAGGAATTGAGTTAAAAGGCTGGTATGCGCTAGCAAAAGAACGTGAACCAAGTTTCCGATTTACCGCTTCGCCGAATGTGTGTGCGCCTTGGGATTTGTTATGCGTTTTTCCTTGGACTCTATCTGAAGTCACTTCCGGCACTCCACAATTATTTAATCCTTTTGTTACGGGTGCAAGATACGCGGCTGAATATCGAAACTGGTATTGGCAACACGGAATGAGCGGCAAAAGCGATAAAACAATTAATTTTGCCGGACTGAATCAATTCTATCCCGCTTCAAAATCAGAAATGAATGACCAACCGGTGAGCGACAGCGGTAATAATTTCGGTCGTCTCGCCAGATATGGAATTCTGGACGAATATATGAAGCAATTAAGACAAGAAAAATTATCTGGAATTCCGGTTGACGCTTGGCAGAAATTTTTAGGCTTTTTCAAAGAGGAAAGACAAGAGGAAAATATTTCGAGAGATATTGACAGACTTCTAGTTGAGGTCGGAAGTGTTACGCCTTCATTATCAGCCGAAGAATTTGTTCAAATTAGAGAGAATGTTTCTCAAATTTTGGCAATTTTAGAGAAACGAAATTGAAATGAAATTATCACCAACCGAAATATTTAATAATAAAAATATCTTTTTTATCGGCGGCACGGGCTTTGTCGGTAAGGTTACGCTTTCGATGCTGCTGCATAATTTTCCGAATGTCGGGAAGGTTTATGCGACTGTGCGGGCGCGGGATGCGCGGGAGTCGGAGATTCGTTTTTGGACGAGTATTGTGACTTCGCCGACGTTTGATCCTTTGCGCGAGAAATACGGCGACGGGTTTGAGGATTTTATTCGGGCGAAGGTTGTTCCGGTGAACGGCGATGTCGGGAATGAATTTCTTGGGATGTCGGAAGATGAGGCGCGGGCGATAATGGAGAATACCGACATCATTGTCAACGGCGCGGGAAATGTGACGTTTAATCCGCCGCTGGAATCGGCTTTGCGGACGAATGTCGTCGGGTCGAATAATATTTTGAAGATGGCGCGGATGATGGTGCGTCCGGCTTTGGTTCACGTTTCGACTTGTTTTGTCGCGGGCAAACGGAGCGGCGCGATTTGGGAAAATGAAAAGGTTGTTGGCTATTTTCCGCGTAAAAATGAATTGATCGGCACGACCTTTGATGTCAATAAGGAAATCGAAGACTGTGCGCGTTTGAGCGAACAAGCGCGACAAGAAGCTGATGATGCGATGCAGATTGCGAAGTTTCGTGAGCAGGCGCGGGAAAGATTTATTGAAGAAGGACGCGATCCTGACGATGAATCGGAATTGAAATCGGCGATTTTCCGCGAGCGCAAAATGTGGATTCGGGAACGCACGACCGAATTGGGCGCGGAACGCGCCGAATATTGGGGTTGGACGAATATTTATACTTATTCAAAATCTTTGGCGGAACAAATCATCGCACAGCAAGACGATATTGTAAAAATTTTGGTTCGTCCTTCGATTGTCGAAAGCTCAAATCAATATCCGTTCGCGGGTTGGAACGAAGGTTTTACGACGACTGCGCCGCTGATTTTGATTGCTCTGCGCGGTCAGCCGATTATTCCGGTCAATGAAAAATTGGTTTTGGATGTAATTCCGGTTGATATGGTCGCGGGCGCGATTCTTGGCGCGGCGATGAATGCGCTGATTGACGACAAACCGCCGCTCGTTTTTCAGGCTTCAAGCGGCGATGTCAATCCGAACGATATGAAGCGCATTGTCGGGCTTGTCGGATTGTATAAGCGCGATTATTTTAAGGACAAGGAAACGGGTAATAAATTGGTCAATCGCGTTGCCGGAATGATTGAAACTTCGCCCGTTTCGCAGAAAACTTATGACCGATTTTCTGCGCCGATGCTCAATAAATTAGCTAAAAGTGCGAATAATTTACTTGACAAAGCCGCGCCGACTTGGGCTGGTGGAAGGCTTTCAAATATCGTTTCGGACTTGAAAAAATCGGTCGAATCTTTCGAGCAAACGACGCAGGAAACGATTGACGCATTTGCGATGTTCAAGCCGTTTATGATTGACAATGCTTACGAATATCGCTCGGATAATGTCCGTGCTTTGATGTCGTTGGTCAAAGAAAAAGAGAAAAATCTCTTGCCGTGGTATCCCGAAAAATTGGATTGGTATGATTATTGGCTCAACGTCCATTTCCCCGGAATGCGGAAATGGGTTTTGCCGCAACTCGAAGAAGATTTGAAGAAAATCGAAAAGCGTTCTTACACCTACAAAGATTTGCTCGATTTATTCGATACTTCCGTCAAAAGATTTCCGACGCGCGTAGCGATGAAAATCGAACGCAACGGCAGAAAAGAGCAATATACGTTTGAAGATGTCAAAGAATTGACGTATCGCGCCGCCGGATTTCTTGCGGCAAACGGCATCAAACAAAACGACCGCGTGATTTTGTTTTCAAATAATATGCCGGAATGGGGAATTTCGTATTTTGCAATTTTGAAAACCGGCGCAACGGCGATTCCGATTGATCCGGCGAGTTCGGTTGATGAAATTATCGCGTTTGCAAAAGCGGGTGAAGCGTCGGCGATTATGATTTCGCCGAAACTTGCGGACGAAAATCTTGATTTAGCCGAGCGTTTGAAAGACGCGAATTTGAGTTTGAATGTTTTCAATTTTGACGAAGTTTTCGAGATTCAAGATGAAATCGAAGAAGCCAGAAGAAACGTGCTTTTGCCGCATAAAATTTTGTCTAATTCGGTTGCATCGCTGATTTTTACATCAGGCACGACGGGAACGCCGAAAGCCGTGATGCTCTCGCACAAAAATTTCGTCAATATGAATTCGATGCTGTCATCGGTTTTGGAAATGGACATCACCGACGGCGTTTTGTCGGTCTTGCCGATGCACCATACTTTTGAATTTTCGGCAGGCTTCTTAACGCCGTTTTC
>JANOXW010000488.1:0-6974 GCA_031418635.1 Acidobacteriota bacterium | reverse complement strand
CCAAATTCCAAAGGCGGAACGATTTATTATCTGCTGACAGATTTTGATTTTAGTTATCAATCATCGAAACTGACCGACAAAATTTCATCGGATTTGCCTTCACCGACGCTCTACCGCAAAACGAGCGAACGCACAATTTCCGTCAAATACGCCGGAAAAACTCACGTTTGCGAACTCGGCGAAGAGGACGAGATTGAGATGCTCAAAAATTTGTTCCTAACGGACAAGCCGTATTGGTGCAAAATTCCGAAGTCCGCCGATA
Source organism: Acidobacteriota bacterium (assembly GCA_031418635.1). Lineage (GTDB taxonomy): Bacteria > Acidobacteriota > Blastocatellia > Pyrinomonadales > Pyrinomonadaceae. The sequence goes on along the minus strand of JANOXW010000488.1, from coordinate 6,712 downwards.
ATTTTGCCGCAGCGATCAGCCTCAAACACGAAGTTAATTTGCAAGATTCGAGTTTGCGGCAAGGCGACCGCGCAATATGTCTGGCGCCTGTTAAAGCCGAGTTTTTTACGCATTTTCCCGAAGTTTTGGCAGATGTAAAAAACCTCAAAGCTGAGCCTGATTCAGACGGCAATGTGACCTGGACATTTTTCTTGTGCGACAAGGAAATTCGCTGGCGCAATAAACCAATAAATCAAGCGAATATTCCGAACACCGCGCTGGCAATGTATCCGCCGAAGGTTTCGCCGCAATGGAAACTTTACGCGGCTTATGGCACAGGCAACAAGGAAACTTGCGGGCGTTGGCATCTGATTGACGAACGCGGTTGGCAAGGGCAGATGATTGACCTCGAAGAAGAAGCATACGTCAGCGTTCTGCACCGCGCCGACGGAGCGCGAAATCGTCCGCGGGCGTTGCTTTTTACCGATGCCGGCGACAAAGAACGCGGCGTTTTATTCTTGGGCGAATTTTTCAATCTCGATTTAGACACCGAACAGACGGCGACTTTGGCAATGGATTTCGGAACATCCAACACTTGTTTGGCGGTCAACGCCGGTTCAAAATCGGAAACTTTGGCTTTTACGCTTTCGCCTTTGCCGCTTTGGGGAACGCCTTCGCCACGCGAAAATCCGGGTTTTGCGCCGCGTGATTGGGCAGGCGAAAAAGGATTTTTCCCAACGATTCTGCTTTCGCGCAAATCCGACGATAATCTGCCGTCGGTTGAACCCGACAAACTTCTGCTCGAACATCTTTTCAAAACCGATATTCCGTGTTTGCACAAAGGAATGAGTGAGCGTTTGGTGGCGAATGTTTTCGACGGTGAATGGCGCATTCACGAAAACTTAAAATGGAGCGCAGACCAACGAACTCCGTGGCGTTCGCTCTTTTTGCAGACGGCTTTGTTTTATGCTCACGCCGAAGTTTTCTTCAGTCAAAAAGCGAAATTGAACAAATACGTTTTTACATATCCGCTGGCTTTTTCCGAAGATTTCGGCACGACATATCACGACCGCGCCCAAGACGCGATTCGGCAAATCCGCCATTTTTGTTACGGCGAAGAACGCCATCTCGAAGGCACATTTGAATATTTGAAAATGGACGAAAGCACGGCGATTGCCAAATCGCTCAGGCAAGGCGGTGTGCGCGGGCTTTTGGAAGTTTTTGTGGACATCGGCGGCGGCACGGCTGATGTGGCGATTCGGCACGAAAATCAATTTTTGGTTCTCGACAGTCTGAAAGTTGCTGGGCGCAGTTTCTTTAACATTGCCAAGAAAACTTTGGACGAAGCCGAACTTGCCGGAAGTTCGCAATTTCGCAAACATCTTGAGCAACTTTTGGGCAAAGACCCGAAAAATTTGCAATTAAAACTACCGCTTGGCGCGTTATATTCGGTGCAAATCAGCGAACTCGACGACCGCACTTTCCGTGAACGCGAGGAATCAATTTTGCAAAAAGGAATGGGCAACAAATCGTTTCAGCGTTATCGTAGTCAATTGTTTTTCTCGCATTTGTTAGCCTACGCTTTGCTTCAAGTGTGCGCGGCGGCAGTCGCGCATAAATTGCCGCTTTCAAACGGTGTCAAACTCGTTCTCGGCGGCAATGGTTGGGGCTTGCTTTTATTCGCCGAATGGAAACGCTCATCACAACTTTTGCAGAATGAAGCCAACGGTATTTTACAGCTTTTGAAAAAGAATTTGATGGAAAATGCGACCGAAGAAGAAAAGCCGTATTTGGAAAAAATTTATCTGAGCGGCGTGGCACTTTTGAACGAACGCAATTTGAGCGAGGCGAAAAACAGCGTCGCGCTCGGCGCATTGCAAGCCGTCGAAACCGATGCCGCGCCGTCAAATACTGAGCCTTACGCCGGAATTAATATCGAAAATCTGAAAATCAACGATGCCGCGCCGCAGACAATTCGCTGGAACGAGCGTTGGAGTTTTGCGGCTTTTACCGGACTTTTCGGCAATATGCGGCAAATCAATAGCGCGAATTTTTCGCATCCCGAAGAATTAAACCGTCCGATTGACGCAAATTTAGCAGTCTTTACCGGCTTAGGAAATACGAGTCTGGTCGGCAAAGACAATCTGCCCGCCGACCAATGGCAACAGATGAACGGCGAGTTAATCGCTTGCGTTACGGGAATGACGGTCGAAGGCGGAAAACTCGTCGTTGTGGATGGCGACGGCGAAAGAGTAAGTTCCGCGCCGTTCAACTATTTTCTTTCGCGGGTTCTCTATCCGGCAAACGCCAACCGCGATTTTCTCGACGTGCTGGCAGATGCCAACGGCAATTTATACACGGATAAAAAGTGAGAATCTATTTGAAAAACTTGAATAATAGTCGCCAACGGCGACCAATAATATAGCCTAGCGAGAATCGCTAGGTCTTGATAAATGTAATGTCCCGACGCTGAAAGCGTCTAACAAATCGGCGAACATTGTTGCTCGCCTTCAGTGAGCGATTGAATGGTTGCCGCCTTCCTAGCGATTCTCGCTAGGCTATAATGTCGGTCATCTTCGATGACAGTATAAATCACCGAGTTTTCAAATAGCTTTTGAGGATTGAACAAATGAAATTATCAAAAAAATTAGCGTTCGGATGTTTGGTTTTGTATTTTGCGTTGCAGTTCGGCGGTTGTTTTTTGTTTTCGTCCGAAAATAAGCCGCTAACCGCAAACAATTCAAGCCCGAAGGAAAATAATACAGATACGTTGGATACTGAAAAAACTACTATTAAAGCAAATATTAGTAAAATAGAGGGCGAAATTAACGATCTTACAAAAAAACGAGAAGAGGCGGTGCGAAAAATTTTAGACATTGAAGATAAGAAAGTCGAAATTGGACCTAAAAGTGTTACGAATGCTGAAAATACTTGTTCAGAAAAAGACAAAAAAAATACTACTTCATGTAAAGAGTTTTTAGATTCTAAGAATAAGTTAGAAGGCAAAAATAGAGAGTTAGAAGCGGAAAGAAAATTAGAATCGTCAACCAAACCTTCACCAACTCCATCGCCAACTCCATCACCAACACCTTCTGGTGCAGGTATATTTGGTGAAGGCGGTTTAATGACTTTGCTTTTATATTTGGTCGGCGGAATAATTAGTTTAGCGGTTCTTGGCGGCATTAGTTTTCTTATCTATCGTTTTTTTGCCAATACTATCAAAAATGAACGCGAAACTACGGAACAAGGTTTTAGAATAGCCGGTAAAAACAATCACGACCTTACTCAAAAAGTTAATCAACTGGAGCAAACCGTAAAATTGCAAAGCGGTCAATTTACTCAAATTCAAACTGCGCTTCAAACTCTGCAACGGCAAATTGCGGAAAGTGGCGGTCAAAATTATCAACAGCAAGCAATTTTTACCCAGCCGGTTTATAAACCCGAACCGCAGTTTCCGACAGCGGCGGAAGATTATCTGAGCAAAGTGAGCGCGAACGCGCAGACGGCGACGGCTGATTTAATCGGCGGTTTGCTCATCAATGATTCAAACAAAGGCAACGAGTTTTTGATTGTCAGAGATAACGAATTGCCCGAAAATTTGTTTTACGCCGTGCCGAATCAAACGCGCTTTCAAACAAAAAGCGATTATCTGAACTATTATCAAAACTATTACACTTGCGAAAATCCTTCGGGCGGCGCGGTTTGGATAAAATCGCCGACCACCGTCAGGCGCGTCGAAAGCGGCTGGAAATTGCAGGAAAAGGGCGAATTGGAAATTAGAAATTAAACAGAAAACTATGGAAGAAACTCTCACCCGGCAGATTAAAGTTTATTGTCCTCAACATCAAAGCGTTTTTGAAGTGGCGGACGCGGCGAAAATTGTCTGTGAAATCCGCGAACACGCGCTTTCAAATGATTTTCCAGATGCAGAATTTTGGGAATACTGTTGCGATTGCCAAACCTTTTTTCCTTCCGATTTGGAAGTTGGCGGGAAAGCCAAATCTGCTTGTCCGCAATGCGAACGTCCGACGTTGAGCCGTTTTGTGTGCGGCAATTGCAAAATTGTTTCCTACGATTCGGGCGAAGACACGAAAGGCAAAATCTTCCAACTTGATTTAAACGCGAAAACGATTGAGCCTTCGTGTGCAGGTTGTTTGAAAGATTTTGCGGGCGCGGATTTGAAACTTCACAAATGCGAAGAAGCGCAAGCCATTTATCTGACTTCGCGCAAGGATTGTCCGTTTTGCAAAAAAGAAATTGCGCCGCCCGCGAAAAAGAAAGCAGTAGCGCAAAATCTCCCGACTCAAAATGTCGCAAAAGTTGGAACATCGGTGGCGAAAACCAAACTTCTAGGTTCAATTTGTCCGACCTGCGGTGCGATAAGCGAGCCGGACAGCGTTTTTTGTGCAAATTGCGGGCAAATTTTAAAAGAGGTAACGCCGACACCGAAACAACTGCCGCCGAATATGCCGCCGATTCCGACAGAAGTTGCGAATCCAACGGTAGTTGATAATGTCAAACCAGCTACGAGCACAAAATCAAGCAACACGAACGGTTGTTTGATAGCAGTAGGCGTTCTTTTTGGCGTGATTGTGCTTTGCGTTATTTTTCAGGGAATTTTATCTACAAAAAATACGATAATTCCAACGGCGAATACTAATTACAATTCAAATTCAAACTCGAATAACGCTATGGACTCAAACACGGCAAGTCCAAATTCGAGTCTTTCAACTTCATTCAGTCGGGATTATACGGGGAAAATCGGCAAAAAAGATTTTACTATTACAATGTCGCTGACGCGCGATGGAAGCAGACTGACAGGAACGGCTTCGACCAGCAAAACCGATTATCTGTATGGAACAATTGAGAGCGACGGCTCATTTACGTTAGATGGAAAGGAAAATGACATTAAATTGACCGGAAAATACATTGGACGCATCTATTCAGATGGTTCGATACGCGGAACTTGGACCAGTTTAGAAAGTGGAAAATCATCATCTTTTTCTTTAAGCGAAGACTAAAATTTTGGATTTATTTCGATGGTGTAAATCTATGGAAACGAAAGTTAAAGCGTAGAGAGTTGCTTAAAGGTAAAAGAAAACTGCCTGAATTGTAGGCGAAAAACTTGTGTTCTCTCCTAAGAATGCAAAATTATCAACTACGATTTTCTCATTAGAAAATTTTGTATGAAAAAGTTTCTAGTTATTATCGCTTTACTGATTTGTGGCAGTTGCTCACGATTAGAGAAGCCGCCAGAGAAGCCGGCAGAAACGATTTTCGGCGAGATCAGTATTATTCCTCAACCAACATCTATCAGGCGTATTGGCGGACAATTTGAATTGAGCAGGGAGACTAAAATCGTCGCTCTTGACGAATTCGGAATTAGGTCATCAGCCATCCTCAACGAATTTTTGATGGAAAATTACGGTTTTACGCTTGATGTTACAGACCAAGCGAATTTAGAAAACTCAATTACCTTCTCGACTTTTGTAACGGATGACGGATTGGGCGCAGAAGAAGGATATAGTTTGAAGATTGAACCGGGATATATTGACATAAAAGGCAATGAGCGAGGAATGTTTTACGGAATTCAGTCTTTAACCCAACTTCTACCACTTGATTATTTCGATGATATTAAGATACCTGCGGTAGAGATTACAGACGCGCCTCGATTTTCGTATCGCGGTATGCACCTCGATGTCGGAAGGCATTTTATGCCCGTCGAATTTATTAAAAAATACATAGGATTATTGGCGCAGTATAAATACAATTACTTTCATTGGCATCTCACCGACGACCAAGGCTGGCGAATTGAGATAAAAAAATATCCACGCTTGACCGACATCGGCTCTAAACGCAGAGAAACCGTTGTTGGAAAGAGTTACCGACCATATATCGGCGACGGAATCCCTGTGCAAGGCTATTACACTCAAGAACAAATACAGGATATTGTGATGTATGCTCAAACAAAACATATCACAATAATTCCGGAAATTGACTTGCCCGGACATTCTTCAGCGGCTCTGGCGGCATATCCTGAATACGGCTGTAAGGACAAATACTCATACAAGGTGCAAACGACTTGGGGAGGTTTTCCCGAGGTCTATTGTCCAACCGAAGCCACGTTTCATTTTATCGAAGGTATTCTCGGTGAAGTAATTGATTTATTTCCGAACTCGCCCTACATACATATCGGCGGCGACGAGGTGATGATGGACCATTGGAAGGAATCACGTTTTGTTCAAGAGCTAAAGCGACGGGAAAATTTAAAGAGTGAAAAGGACGTTCAAAGTTGGTTTATTCGGCGAATTGAAAGTTTTGTAAATGAACGAGGTAAGAAAATCATTGGTTGGGACGAAATTCTTGGAGATGGCATTGGACAGAACGCAATTATAATGTCGTGGAATGGTTTTAAGCCTGGTGTTCAGGCTGCACGGGCGAAACATCAGGTTATTATGACACCATCCGATACCACTTACTTTGACCATCCTCAAGATGATGTAAAATTTGAACCGTTGAGTATTGGGGATCAAATAACTTTGGAAGATGTATATAAATTCGATCCGGTTCCATCGGAACTTAACTTTGAGGATGCCCGTTATATCATTGGTGCTCAGGGATGTGTTTGGACGGAATTTATGAAACAACCAACGGACATAGAATATATGGCTTTCCCGCGTGTTTTAGCTCTTGCGGAAGTATTATGGTCAAAGCAACGCGCTAAAAATTTTGG
>JANOXW010000487.1:0-2621 GCA_031418635.1 Acidobacteriota bacterium | reverse complement strand
CGACGAATTTTCCTTCGCGCTGATTGGCAGACGGCATTTGCGCGATAATAATTCGTGGCTTCATCATTCGGAAATTCTGACAAAAGTCTTTCGGGCAAGCACGATTGGAGTTCGCCCAAGTCAATGCCGTGTGGATTGTTCTGCAATTCTTCGAGCGATAATTTGTAACGCCCGAATTGCAAACCGAAGTTCAATTTCACTTCGGGCGGAACAAGTTTCAGAGGTTCTTCGTTGCTGTTCAAACAATGCGCTAATTCTTGAAAAATTTCCCAATCATATTTTGCATTTTCGTCTTTTGGAAAAAGCGGTGCGGAATATTTCGCTGTGTTGCGAACCGCTAAAAGATTAAAAATCACGTCGTAATGCGAAGTTTCAAGACCTGTCGCCGTCGGCAAAATTATGTCGGCTTTGCGCGTTGTTTCGTTGATGTAAATATCAATCGAAACCAAAAATTCGAGTTTGTCGAGAGCTTTTTCGAGTTGTGCGCCGTTCGGAGTTGATAAAACAGGATTTCCGCAACTCGTAAATAACGCTTTGATTTGCCCTTCGCCGTCGGTCAAAATTTCTTCGGCAAGCGCGGCAACGGGCAATTCGCTCATAAATTCGGGAAGTTTTCGGACGCGGCTTTGCCAACGGTTGTAAATATTTTCAGGTTTTGCCGTCTGCAAAAGGTCAAACGCCGGAGACGTGAACATTGCGCCGCCCGCACGGTCAAAATTTGCCGTTAAGATGTTGATTGAATTGATTAACCAATGGCAAAGTCCGCCGAATTTTTGGGTTGAAACGCCAATTCTGCCATAACAAACCGCCGATTTTGCATTGGCAAATTCGAGTGTGATGCGTTTGATTTCCGCCGCCGAAATTCCCGTCAGATTTTCAACGGTTTCGGGCGTGTAATCTTTTGAAACTTCACGCAAAACGTCAACTCCATCGGTAAAATCTGCGAGATGTCCGAGTTTTACAAGGTTTTCAGCAAAAAGCGTGTGAATTATTGCCAACAAAAAATAAACATCGCTCGCCGGTTTGATGAAATGATGTTCCGTCGCTACACGCGCTGTTTCGTTACGTCGCGGATCAATCAAAACGATTTTGCCTCCGCGTTTTTTGATAGCTTCGAGCCGATTGATAATGTCCGGCGCGGTCATCAAACTGCCGTTTGACGCAAGCGGATTTGCGCCGAAAATCAGGAAATAATTAGTACGATCAATGTCGGGAATCGGCAGTAAAAGCGGATGCCCGAACATCGCCCAACCCGCAAAATGATGTGGCAATTGGTCAACCGATGTTGCCGAAAAATTGTTCTGCGTTTTCAATGCTTTCAAAAGCGAACCGCTATTTAAAAGTGTGCCGAAATTATGCACTGACGGATTTCCCTGATAAACCGCAACCGCGTTTCTGCCGTATTTCGTCTGAATTCCCTTGATTTTGTTAGCGATTTCGTCAAACGCTTCGTCCCAAGAAATTTCTTTCCAATCGTTTCCAATTCTTTTAACGGGCAATTTCAGACGATTTTCGTCCTCATAAATCTCTTTCAACGCAAGAGCTTTCGGGCAAATATGACCGCGCGAAAACGGGTCTTGCTTGTCGCCTTTAATTGCTAAAACTTTGCCATCGGCGTGTTCGATTTCGATGCCGCAAACCGCTTCGCATAAATTACAGGTTCGATAATGAAATTCAGACATATTTTTTGAATTGGAAAAAGTTTTCTTAAACACAGATTAACACAAATTTTAATCTGCACCGATTGAGATTTAAATTTCCTGTAAGTGATTTAAGAATTTATTTTCAAACAAAAATAAGTCTTCTCAAAACAAATATTTACATTCATTATTAAAAAACAAGAAAAATATATGTTGACGTTTGTTTAACTAAAAGGTTACGATATTATCTGCCCGAATAATTTGGGCAAACATTTTCTAACAATCCACATTCTTTATTATTCACAAGAGAATAATTTTCAAAAAACAAACAAGTCATAAGGAGAACAACGTGAGTTTTCAGAATTTTTACAAACGAAGTTTCGGAACGCTATTTATTATTTTAATCGGCTTAACGGCGATTTGTTTTGCCCAAAAACCACAACCGCGCCCAACGCCGAGCGTGCTGTTAAATCAGAATAATCGGGAATTGCCGGTTGCGGGAAGCAATAATTTGTATTGCGCGGGATATATCGAATCGGGTTCGGTCAATACCGGATATGAGGTTGTCGGTGCGGATAATGAAAAAGACCAACATATTTACGCACAAGGTGATTTTCTTTATATCAGCGCGGGCGCAAATCGTGGTGTAAAGGTTGGCGACAAGTTTTCGGTTATTCGTCCGCGTGGCAAAGTTTCAAAGCAATGGACGAGAAAAACCAGTCTCGGATTTTATGTGCAAGAAGTCGGAATGGTCGAGATTGTTCGGGTAAAAAATGAAGTGTCGGTGGCGCGTGTCAAAACGTCTTGCGACAATCTGCTTCTCGGCGATTTGCTTCAACCTGTGCCGCCACGCACGAGTCCGCTGTTCGAGAAAAGACCGGCATTGGATTTATTCGGTGAACCTTCGGGCAAAGCGTCGGGCAGAATCGTAATGGCGCGGGACAATCAGGAATTACTTTCCACCGAACAAATTGTTTATGT
>JANOXW010000486.1:0-2323 GCA_031418635.1 Acidobacteriota bacterium | reverse complement strand
ACAGAGCAGGACATCAAATTGGCAGAAGATAAATTGAACAATCGCCCGCGAAAAACACTCGGTTATCAAACACCGAATGAAGTTTATTTCAAAGAACAAAAGGAGTTATGCAAAGTTGCACTTACTTCTTGAATCCAAGAATGAAAGTAATGAGCTTTTTATAGGAATTCCTGCCACTTAATTATTTGTCTTCGTGACGTTGATAGCTGAATTTTGTAACACTTAGCCGTGAAATCGGGATTAAGGCTTCAGAGTCGGAAAATAGTTCGTTCGAGTGTGAAAATTCGTCGGCATGAGTCCGTAAGTATTCGACAAAGCGTTCAAATTCGCGTTGCATCGTGTCCATTTTTTCGCGCATATTGAGAATAATTTCAACGCCCGCCAAATTTACACCCAAATCCCGCGTCAACGATAAAATTATCTCAAGCCGTTCAATATCCGCGTCTTCATAAAGACGCGTATTACCTTCGGAACGTGAAGGTTTGAGCAAACCTTCACGTTCATACAACCGCAAAGTCTGCGGATGAATCTCAAAAAGTTCCGCCACCGCGCTGATTGTGTATGTTTTGATTTTCCGTTTCATAACTCTTTCTAGAGTTTGTTGGGTTTATTGAGTTCATTGAGAACGATTTATTACTCAAAAAACTCAATAAACCCAACAAACTATTCTAAGCCCATTGCCCGTCGCGGGCTTTCGGCGTTGGCTTTTTCAAAGTTTCGCAAAATCTCTTTTGTTTCTTCCGAAATAACCCGCGGCAAAGTTATTTTTACTTCGACAAATTGGTCGCCGCGCAGATTCGGGTTTCGCAAAGACGGGAAACCGCGTTCACGAAGACGAAATTTTTGTCCCGATTCCGTTCCCGACGGAATTTTCAGTTGCGCTTTGCCTTCAACCGTCGGAACTTCGATTTTTGCACCAAGCGCGGCTTCCGGCACGGTTATCGGCACGATTACATAAATATTGTCGCCTTTGCGCGTAAAATACCTATGCTTGCCGACATTAGTGAGAATAAATAAATCTCCCGGCGGTGCGCCTAATCTTCCACCTTCGCCTTTTTTCGGAATTCTCACGCGCGAACCCGTATCAACACCGGCGGGAATACGGATTTTTACTTGTTCGGTTTTTGGCGTAACGCCTTTGCCGTTGCACAAGCTACACGGTTGACGACGACGACCTGTGCCTTCGCAATCGGGGCAAGTTTGCGAAAATTGTAGTCGTCCACCACTTCGTTGAACTTGTCCCGTGCCTTTGCAGGTTGAGCAAACGACAACCGGTCCGCCCGTGTCGCCCGCGCCTTGACAACGTGAACATTGTTCAGAGCGATTGACGGTGATATTGGTAGTCAAACCCGTAACAGATTCTTCAAAACTCAACGCCAGCGGCATCTCAATATCTCTACCTTTTTTCGGCATTGCCCGCGGCGGTTCGGGTTCGCGTTTTGCGCCACCGCTAAAAAGGTCGGAAAAAATATCACGAAAACTCGACGAAGAACCGCCGCTTCCGCCCGGCTCAAAGTCGAAACCCGAAAAATCAAAACCGCCACCTGAACTGCTTGTCGCGCCCGTCGCGTAAGGCGAATTTACATCGAGATTATCAGCGTAATAGCCAAAACGATCAAAAACCTTACGCTTTTTCTCGTCCGACAAAACATCGTAGGCTTCTTGAATTTCCTTAAATTTTTCCTCAGCGGATTTATCGTTCGGATTCACGTCCGGGTGAAATTTACGCGCCAATTTACGATACGCTTTTTTAATTTCGTCCGCTTTTGCGTCTTTTTTTACGCCGAGTATTTGATAATAATCTTTTTTTGCCATTTTTATAAAGCAACGAATTAAGAGAAACGAAAGGCGAGATCAAACAAAATCTCTCGCCTTTCGTAGATTTGTCTTACGACATTACTTTTTTTCCTCTTCAACATCAACATATTCGGCATCAATGACGTTATCATCACCCGAAGTTGAAGCTGTCGAATCGCCGCTTGCGCTTGCCGAAGATGCTTGTTCGGCAGTTTCGCCTTCAGGAGTTGCGGCAGTTTGACTGTAAAGCACTTCCGCGATTTTGTGCGAAGCGGTTTGCAAGCGTTCAAATGCACTGTTCATCGCGTCCGCATCGCTTCCCGCCAAAGCGGTTTTTGATTCGGAAATCGCCGTTTCGATTTCGCCCGCCGCGCCCGAATCGAGTTTTTCTTTGTTTTCGTTAAATGTTTTTTCAACATTATAAACAAGTCCGTCAAGGCGATTTCTCGCTTCAATTTCGGCTTTTTTCTTCTCGTCTTCGCCGGCGTGCGATTCGGCTTCCTTCATCATTTTGTCAATTTCTTCC
>JANOXW010000485.1:0-1692 GCA_031418635.1 Acidobacteriota bacterium | reverse complement strand
CGTACGTCGTGTGCTGGAACACTCATCACCGCACCAGTTCCATATTCCATCATCACGTAATTGCCAACCCAAATGGGTAATTCTTCGCCACTGAAAGGATTTATCGCCTTCAATCCCGTATCAATTCCGTCCTTTTCTATTTCTTTTTCGTAATCAGTCGGCTTGGCATTCTCAACTTTAATTTCTTCAATTTTTATTTTAACTTCATCTGAAAAACTTTCTAAATGCGTTTCAATAATTGAGTGTTCCGCCGCTACGACAATCGCGTTTGCGCCGTAAATCGTATCAATCCGCGTGGTAAAAATTCTTACTGATTCGTCCTTTTCCGAATCTGAAATCTGAAACTCAATAAACGCACCTTCGCTTTTGCCGATCCAATTTCGTTGCATCGTCAAAACGCGCTCCGCCCATTCGCCTTCGATTTGCGACATATCTTGTAGGAGTTCTTCCCTGTAAGCAGTGATTTTCACAAACCATTGTTTGCGCGATTGTTTTTCCACGGGCGTTCCGCAACGCCAACAAACGCCGCCCGAAGCCTGTTCATTCGACAAAGTAGTTTCGCATTTCGGACACCAATTGACCTGTGAATCTTTCTGATAAACCAAGCCCATTTCATACATTTTCAGAAAAAACCATTGGTCGAATTTGTAGTATTCGGGACGATGCGCGGCGATTTCCCGACTCCAATCGTAGCTGATGCCCAAACGCTGCATCTGTTCGCGCATCTGTCTGATGTTGTCTTCCGTCCAATCGCGCGGATTGACACCTTTCTTTATCGCGGCTTGTTCGGCAGGTTGTCCAAACGAATCCCAGCCAATCGGATGCAAAACATTAAAGCCTTGCAGACGTTTATACCAAGCCAATGCGTCGCCGATGGAATAGTTGCGAACATGCCCCATGTGCAATCGTCCTGACGGATACGGCAACATCTCGAGCGCGTAAAACTTTTCCCGCGAGTCGTCCGCTTCAACTTCAAATGTCTTGTTTTCCGCCCAACGCTTCTGCCATTTCTGTTCTATTTTTTGTGCAAAATATTTTTCGTCCATAATCTTAATTGAGTCCAAAGTTTCAAGTCCAATGTCCAAAGACATCGGTAAAATCCCAAGTGGAGCGAATAAAGATAAATCTATCCACTAAAAATCGAAATTCGCTTTTTGATAATCCCTAATTGATTAAAAGTTGCGCCACGTCGCCGGAAAAATTTGACGAGTGGCTATCTAAGGGCGAGAGTTTTTAGGTTTTGATACGAAGTCATATTTTGAGTTTAGTAGTAAAACTTAATTTTGTCTAGTTTCAGATTTGATCTGCCAAATTAGATTTTTTGCCGGAATTTCAATCATTGAGTCCTAGTCTGAAACGCCGCTGTTATGTGAACAACATGCTAATTTGGTTGAGATAAAAAATAATTTACAAACTTACCTTACGCAAAATGGAGGTGAATTCTGCTTTTGGCATTCTAAATTCTAAATTCAGATGGAAAGATAAAACTTTATTCGAAAGAATTTAGAATGCCAAATGGAGAGCTTAAAAAAAAACTGCGATTTATCAGGTTGCTTGGATTCAAGAAGTAAGTGCAACTTTGCATAACTCCTTTTGTTCTTTGAAATAAACTTCATTCGGTGTTTGATAACCGAGTGTTTTTCGCGGGCGATTGTTCAATTTATCTTCTGCCAATTTGATGTCCTGCTCTGT
>JANOXW010000484.1:0-7149 GCA_031418635.1 Acidobacteriota bacterium | reverse complement strand
AAGTTTGAAATAGATTGGCTGGAATATATCAAAGATAAGCAATATAAAGATTATCACGACCGCCAAATTAGACGAAAAAGCAGGGAACGTCGAAGAAACGCATTACTAGACCTGTTGGAAAAATACAACGTCTTACCAATGGGGTTTCTGGTTTCAATGGATAGTTACCACGCCTTACCGCAAGAACATAAAAATTGTTTTGGCGATCCTTATTATCGTGCCTATGTTTATTGTATGAGGTTCACTTGTAGTTTTGTGAATGAACAGCAAACTCTTGAACAGATGCGAACGGAAAAAGTGCTAACAGTATTTGATAGAAAAAAACAGCACTTTCGAGATAAGGCACTAGAGTATTACAAAGAATGGAAAAAAAAAAGTGCTTTTGCTAACAAGATGGTGGAAGAGCCTGTATTTAGGTCTGCCGATTTTCCGCCAATGTATGCGGCGGATATGTTAGCGGCTATTCTTAAAGAGGAATTTGAGCGTCGAATGTATAACATAGGTGGTAGCCCTGCTAAATCATTTGAGCGTGTATATCAGATGGCGGAAAGGTCGTTAATATATCCGCCTTCCGATAATATTCCGTTTAATTTTCTGCAATCGGCGGATTTGAATGAATGGATAAGACCGTATGCAGAAGGTAAAGTAAAATAATGAAAAAGAAAATTGAAACGAAACAAGACGGCAAAGATTTTGAGCGATTTGATGAGTTTTTAACTAAACTTGTGCAAGTGCCAAAAAAGGAAATAGAAGAACGTGAAAAAGCCGAAAAGCTAGAGAAAGAAGCAAGAAAGGCTAAGAAATCCTAACCTTTCCGCTTCTTTCCACGTTTATTAACTCGTTTGATAGCCGCGCAGTTCGTCATAAGTCAGACGCTTACCGCTAACGGCTTTCAGGACTCCGAGAAATCGTTCTTTGTCATTTGATTTACGCTCATTGAATCGGAAAACCTGTTCATCTAAGTATTTTGACAGATGAAACGGTTCAACCGAAACATAAGTGCCTTTGAGGGTTCGTTTCAGCAAACTCCAAAAGTTTTCGATGCCGTTGGTATGCACGTTATCTTTGACATACTCAATGGAATGGTTAATAACTTCGTGAATGTAATCCTTGTCCAAACCGCGATAGCTTTTCCATTCATCGGTGAAAAGATTCGCGCCTGTTTCGACTTTTTCTTTAACTTCTTTGTGAAGTGTTTTCTTTTTGGTATTTGAAATAACTTTGGCTAAAACGCGACCTTTTCTTTCGAGTGCGCCGAATACGGCGGTTTTGCCAACACTACCGCGACCTTTGATTTTTTGTTCGCGTTTGTGTTTGTGCATATTCTTAGCCAAACCGCCGATAAAGGTTTCGTCGCATTCGACTTCGCCCGAAAGTTTTTCAAAAGTGCCTGTTTCCATTGCTTTTCGGATGCGGTGCATCATAAACCAAGCGGTTTTTTGAGTAACACCGATTGAGCGATGGATTTCATAACTAGAAATACCGTTCTTTGCACTTGTGATTAACCAAACGGCAACAAGCCATTTGTCTAAGCCGATAGGCGAATCTTCAAAGATTGTGCCGACTTTGACAGAGAATTGCTTTCTGCAAGTTTTGTTTTTGCATTGCCAGACTTTGCGCGATAGCAGAAAAGTATTGTTAGTGTCGCCACATTTCGGGCAAATGGCTTGACCGTCTTTCCAACGGCGCGAAGCAATAAGATTGATGCAAGTTAAATCATCGGAAAAGTATTTGATTGCTTCTTGCAAAGTATTGGGTAAGTTGTTATGTTCATTAACCATATAAAGATTATACTAAATAAAGTTTGATGAGTCAACTATATTATTACCATTTTTTGCTATGAGCGACTATGAATTTGTAACAATTTGGCGTTTTGACGCGCCGCTTGAGCCGGTTTGGGATTTGATTAAGGATTCGGAAAATTGGAGTGAATGGTGGAAAGGCATTATTCGGGTCGTTGAATTGAAAAAAGGCGATCCGAACGGCGTTGGCGCGATTCATCGTTCGACGTGGAAAAGCGCGTTGCCTTACACGCTCGAATTTGATTCGGAAATTATGCGAATCGAACCGTTGAAACTCATCGAAGCCCGCGCTTTTGGCGAACTCGAAGGCAACGGGCTATGGCAATTTACAGCGGAAAGCGCACAATTAACCCGCGTCCAATACGATTGGCGTGTAAAAACGACAAAAGCCTGGATGAATTTCCTAGCACCAATTGCGCGTCCATTTTTTCGTTGGAATCACGATTATATTATGAACGCCGGCGGTGCAGGTTTGGCGCAAAAGCTAAACTGCAAATTGCTTGAAGATTGATTTGCCCATCAATTCACAGACTTCAATTAAATGAAGTCTGTGCGTAATTCATTATGAATGAAAATAATTAAATCAGCCGGTGTAACTATGAAAATCAAGGACATTCGTAAGGCACACAAACGCCACCACAATTATTACAGCCATCGGGACAATCTGTTATCAGTTGATTCGTTTTCGTTTGATTCTGATACTTAGTAATTATGGGCATTAAAACCTGCTCAAACTCTTTCATCCGCGCTATTCTTTGTGTCGTATCATCGTCTTTTAAGGAATAACGCATTGCCGTCAACTCTAATCCATCAAGAACCGTTCTAAAACGCATATATGCCTTCGGAAAATCGCCCGAACTTTCTGTTTCATTTGCCATTTGCTTTTTCTCCTATTTGAATTTATCAATCATTGAAATTACTTGCCAATTAGCTTGTTTGCCATAATAGATTGTTTTGCCGTCAGAGGCAAAAGATAAATTAGAAAAATAAACGCGAGCATCATTACTGCTAATGAGCGTTTTTGCTGTTCCGCCCGTTAAAGGCAATGTTTGAATTACACTATTGCCGTTTTGTCGTGCTGCAAAAGCGAGTGTTTTGCGGTCAAGCGAAAATTGAATGTTATAAAAATACACCTCTTTGATAGTGGAAAGCAAACGTGGCACACTCCCCGCAAACTCAATTTCTAAAATACTTACATCCACGGGCAGAGTTTGAAATTCATTACCGCCTTCAACCGATTTAAAAATCAGTCCATCTCCCGACGGCGACCAACCGATTATTTTCAGGACTGAATCAGATTGATAAATCTGATTTATATTGCCCGCCACTGACAACCAAATACTCCAATGTCTTTTGTTTTGATCGTCTATGAACATTGTCGTCCAAGCAATCTGATTGCCGTCGGGTGAAATAAGCGGATCAAAAAAGCGCAACTTTTTATCTTCGTTGTTGGTTAACTGTTGTTCTCCCGTGCCGTCACTTGCCGCTTGCCATAAATTCCAAGATTCATTACGGTTGGCAATATAAATCAATGAACGGCTATCTTTTGACCATTGATAATTTTTTCCAAACCGATTAAATGGTAATTTTGTAAATGCTTCATATAAAACTCCGCTTTCCGTCAATGCCCGTGCATCACCGCCCATTGCGGATGTCAGCCAAAGATTGGTTTTCCCGTTTATCAGCCGCAAAAACGCGATTTGTTTTCCGTCGGGCGACCATTGCGGACTAAAACCGTCGGCGGCAAGTTCGGTTCGCTGATTGTTACCGCCAATTTTTTGCGCCAATATTAAACAATTGAGCAGTTTATCGCCGACACTTGTGCGCCGTGCGGCTTGATAAACCAGCGTTTCGCCGTTTGGCGCAACATCTTGCCAAAACTCGACACCGATGTCTGAAGTCATTTGAAATTCTTTTCCATCACTTAACCGTAAGCCCCACAAATCCAAATCGTCCTTAGTGGATTGATAAAGAATTTTCGTGCCGTCCGCCGAAATGTCTGAAACATTGTTGTCGCTGTCGCTAAAAGTCAACTGTATATTTGATTGTCCGTTCAGAAAAGCGACACAAATTTGTTTAATTCCGCTCCGATTTGAGTTGTAAATAATACGCTGTCCGTCAGGATGCCAAACGGGTTTGCCATCTTCAAACTCGTCGTTGGTAATTTGCGTTGGACTGTTGCCGTTTAAATCAGCTATCCACAAATCTTTCTTGCCATTTGTTCGATCTACATAGGCGATTTGCCTTTCATTCGGTGAAACATTGAAATCATGGTTGAAGACAATTGATTCGTCGAAATTCGTCAGTTTAGTTATCTGTTTGGCATCAATCTCGAATGAGTAAAGATTTTGCTTTAGTTCAAAATAAAGCGTTGTGCCGTTTTTCGACCACATAATCAATTGCCCGCGCCCTTCAATCGCCATCAATAATGTCGGAGAACCACCTAGTGCAGGAGTCGTCCAAATTCCTTTGCGTCCGCCGCGGTCTGAAAAGTAGGCAATGGTTCCGCTGTCGGGCGACCACACCGGAGTTCTATCATCGGAGTCATCTTGTTGGCGGGTGAACGCATCACCACCACCGATTTGTTTTAGCCAAATGCTATTTTTGCCATTTTTGCCCGCGACAAATGCAATCAGTTTGCCATCCGGTGAAAATCGCGCCCGATTTGAATTATCCTCGCCCAAATCGCTTTTCCAACTCGTAATTTGTGACGGAATGAGCGATGCCAAATCTATCGCTACCCGCTGAGTTTGCCACGCATACCAAGCAGATAAAAACCCGACGAGCAAAAGTAGCGCGGGAACGCCTATCCACATCCAACGACGTTTTTTCGGAACAAACGCGGGTTCGCTCAAAACTGCTGTTTCCCTTTGCTTTGAATTCAAGATGCCGGACGAGAATAACCCGACATCAAGCGATTTGTTACTTGTATTTAAACCATTCTGCACGATTTTCAAATCCTGCAATAAATCTTGGGCGGTTTGATAGCGGTCAGCAGGTTCTTTAGCGAGAGTTTTTTTGATGATGCGTTCGAGTTCAACCGGCACATCCGGCGCGTGTGGTGTAATGTTTTCCGGCTCGTTTTTCAAAATCGCCGCCATCACATCGCTTTTGGTTTCTCCGACAAACGGAGCGCGTCCGGCAATCATTTCATAAAGCACGACACCAAAACTCCAGAGGTCAGTTCGTCCGTCAATTGCCTTGCCGCGGGCTTGTTCGGGTGACATATACGCGGCAGTTCCCATAATCATTCCGGGCGTGGTGAGATTATATTCCTGTGTCAGCGCGTCGGGGTCAACATCGCCTAAACCTGATAACAAATGGGTTTGTTTGGCTAACCCAAAATCTAAAACTTTAACAAATCCATCAGGTCGGCGCATAATGTTTTCCGGCTTGATGTCCCGATGAACAATGCCTGCGCCGTGTGCCGCTGACAACGCCGAAACTGCCTGAATTGCAATATCGAGCGCACTCTCTAAATTCAATTCCCTGTTTTTCAGAAGACATCGCACAGTTTCGCCTTCGACAAATTCCATAGCGATAAAATGCTGTGTTTCATTCAATTTGCCAATCTCGTAAATCGTCACGATATTCGGATGATTAAGTGCGGAAGCCGCCCGTGCTTCTTGTCTGAAACGGCGTAGAATATCACTGTCTTTGTTTTGGGTATCATTGAGTATTTTGATGGCGACTTGGCGATTTAATTCGATGTCCTGAGCCAAAAAAATCTTGCCCATTCCACCCATACCGAGTTCGGAAATAACTAAGTATTGCTCAATTTTACTGCCAACAGAAATCATATCGAGTCAGGCAAATTTTAGCACAAACTTGGCAGAAATTCATCGAACATTTTGACAATGTTTTGTGATTAATACTCAAATTTCTTTTTTTTGGTGTAAATGTAACGAATAAAGTTAGTGAGTTGAAATCGTCATCAATAACCGAAGCCTGAAAAGTCAGAGAGTTTTTCTTTTAGATTAGCTGTGCAAGACTTTAAGGCAACAAACCGACGCAATGTAGTAAATCTTGAAAGCGCAAATCTAATCGCATAGCATCAAACATCGGTTCGACTTTTAAGAACGGCAAAAATCCCGAACGCTCTGCAAAGGCTTTTTCCAGCCATTCAAAAGTTTTATCCAAATCGCCCAAGCCTAAATAAATCAGCGCAAAACTATATGCCGGAATATATTGGTGTTGGACGTTTTGCAAATTTGTCAGACATTCTTCCGCTTCCGCCCACTTGCCGGCAAGCGCGTATGCAAAACCGAGATACGCTTCAAACGATGGCTTAAAAAATGAATCATTAAAGTATTTCAATTGCTTATATCAGACATATTCTTCTTCTAATTCTTCGTCAAAATCTTCTTCATCTTCTTCATCAAAACTTGCAAACTCGGTGTCATCAAAACGCGTCGCGTCGTCGGGAATAATCGAGATTTTTTGATAAGTTTTGGTTCGCGCTTCCCAACGAATTTTGCGCCCGAAGATTCTCTTTAAGCCATTGCCGATAACTTCGTCAGCCCGCATTTTCAGATATTCCAGACGCGGCAAAATTTCTGCCAGATAATTCAAATCTTTCGGCACATAAAGTTTGCGCCAACCGAGTTCGAGAAAAATCAAACAATACCGCGCTTCGAGTTCCGAATCGAACTCAAAAACGCGCCGTTTCGTATGGATTTTCCAACCGAAAAGGTCTTGTTCCATCCGCGTTTCGCCGAAACACGAATAACCGACGAGTTCGCGCCTTGCGAGATTTTCGCTTCCCTGCGATAAAATTTTATCGGCGTAGTATTCGCCAATCATTTCCATCTTTAGTTTCCGTTCTTCAAATCCTCGACAAAATTTTCAGCAAACGCGCCGCCCAAACTTCCTTCGCTTTTCTTCGACTTTTTCCCGACGCTTTTTGCCTTTTCCAAACGCGATTTTACCAAATCCACAACTGCTTGATAAACTTCCAAATGCTCTTTTTCGCTCAGTCCAAGAATATCGCGCAAAACGATTTTATCCAACTCCAAACGGTCGGCTTTGACTTTTTCAAACGAAACTTCGTCGGGCGAATTCGCGCCGAGTTCTTCTAAAATAGAGCCGATTGGTCGTGCTGACATTTTATCTAATGAGGTTTCAAGACTTTTCAAGTTTACCTCATTTAATAATTCGGCTTTCGGAACAAAAAACTTTTGAACTTCATAAACTTGAGTTTTCAACGCGCCTTGTCCTAAACCTGTTCGTCCTCCAATTTCGGCAAACAAAGCGATTATCGTAGAATTCAGATACGCTAAATATCCGCGACTTGTCGATTTGTCGTTGAAATAAATGTCGAAAAGCTCACAATCCAAATAAACTTTCG
>JANOXW010000483.1:0-4753 GCA_031418635.1 Acidobacteriota bacterium | reverse complement strand
GGGAGTTTCAGAGTTTTCAAAAATCGGAAACCGATTATGAAGTGATAAAAATACCACGTTCATTTCTAGAAACTCTGACTGATACGCTCTGCTTTGCCGCTTAAATTGGATAAAGTCGAGCTTAGAAGTTGTTTGCAAACTCAAATTTACTGGAAAATCAAGTGAACACTATTCACTGTTCACTATCAGCTATTAACTGATTTTCAGGGGAAAAGATTTATTTTCCTGATAAATAACGGATAGTTAATAGTTGATAGCGAACAGTTTGCTTGCGGTTACAATAGGCGAATTACACGAGTTTCCAAACAGTTTCTAATGTTCGAGATATAACGATGGCTGTTCTTGGATGGCATCGGTAAAAGGTTTGTGAAAAGATGTAAATGAATCGTTGATAAAATCGGTGGCATCTTCGACATTCAGCGGTTTTGAGAAATGATAGCCTTGACCGAATTCGCAACCCAAATCACGCAGTATTTGGTGTTGTTCCGCTGTTTCGATGCCTTCAGCGACTATATCGAGATGAAGGTTTTTCGCCAGTAAGACAATGGTTTTGACAATCTCTGCGCTTTCGGTTTCTTCGGTCATTTGCGAAACGAATGAACGGTCAATTTTCAGCGTATTTATCGGCAGTTTATGAAGATAACTGAGCGACGAATAGCCTGTTCCAAAATCGTCCATACTGAGTTTCACGCCCATTGCCCGAAATTGTTTGAGAATTGAAATAACTGCGTCGCTGTTTTCGACGATGACGCTTTCAGTAATTTCTAATTTTACTTGGTTCGGGGTGATTTGATATTTTTCAAAAATTTCCAAAACCTCAGTCAATAATTGCTTTTTCAACAGTTGTTTGGCGGATACATTAACACTCATCGTCAGCGGAAAATCGTCGGAAAAAGCATTCTGCCAAATTCTCATCTGACGACAGGCTTCGTCCAAAACGAATTTACCGATTTTTACAATCGTTCCATTTTCTTCGGCAATGGAAATAAAATCCAGTGGCGAAACAAAGCCGATTTGCGGATGGTTCCAACGAATCAAGGCTTCAAAACCGACGATTTTTTTATCGGCAAGCGCAATTATCGGCTGATAAACTAAATAAAATTCATTTCGTTCGACAGCGCGTTGCAGGTCTTTTTCAAGCCGCATTTGGCTAACAGCTTTTTCGCGCAGTTGTTCATCGAAAAACACATAACGCGATCTGCCTTGAGTTTTGGCGATGTGCAATGCGGTATCGGCATCGCGTAAAACATCTTCTGCCGTGTGA
Source organism: Acidobacteriota bacterium (assembly GCA_031418635.1). Classification (GTDB taxonomy): domain Bacteria; phylum Acidobacteriota; class Blastocatellia; order Pyrinomonadales; family Pyrinomonadaceae. The sequence continues at coordinate 3,489 of JANOXW010000483.1, read as the reverse complement.
TGCGTATCGTCGTAATAAACTACGCCGATACTTGAAGTTATACTGATTTCTTGCCCTGCAATTCCATATACCAAATTGACCTGTTTTTGAATTTCTTCAACCAGCAAAGTTAATTTTTCTACTTCAATGTCTTCGTCGAGTAAGATTAAAAATTCGTCGCTTCCAAACCTTGCAAGTGTGCAATCGGCGGGCAAACATTTTTTCAGACGCTTGGCAACCGCCACCAAAAGTTTGTCGCCAACCGTGTGTCCGATGCTGTCGTTAACCAACTTAAATTTATCTAAATCAACAAAGATTACGGCAAATTTATATTCATTTGCATCTCCCGCCCGAATCACCGATTTGTTTAATTGCTGCATAAAAACAGCGCGATTGGCGAGTTCCGTGAGAGAATCGTAAGACGCATCGTAACGCAGTTTTTCTTCGGCTTGATGTTTTGCCGTAATGTCTTGAATTTGACAAATCAGTCGTGAATTTTCCGCATCATTGAGCCGCGAAATACTTGTTTGTGTCCATATTTCTTCGCCTTTTTGGTTGAAATAGCGAAGCTCGGCTTGAAACAGTTTTTGCATTCCTTGAATGACACCGCCAATGTCTGTTAAGAAATGCAGAATATCTTTGGGATGAACAAATTCATTAAGCGATTTTGAAAGGATTTCTGCTTCGGAAACTCCAAAAATGTTACACAGCGATTCGTTTGCCTGAAGCCATTTTCCTTCGGTTGAAATTAACCCGATACCGATTGGCGCGTTGCTAAAAGCCGAACGAAATCTTTCTTCGCTTTCACTCATTTCAACCAGATGTTTCTCAGTTTGTTCAGCCTGTGAAGTAACGGCTTCGAGCTTTTCCTGACGGCTTTGATAAGTAAAATAAAGAATTCCGATAATCGGCAAGACTAGCAAAAAGGAAGGAAAGCCTAAATGCTGAATCATATTTGCAGAAACTAATGCCAGCGAACCACTTGCCAAAAAAGGAACAAACATCCAGATATAATGCTCTTTCCAAATTTTGTAAAAAGATTGTTTAAAGCGAAGAACTGAACTGCAAACTATTAAAAAGGTATTGATAACATAATGAAAGAAAACCGCGGTTAGCAAAAGAAACATTACCTCGGTTGATGTTTCCTGTTTTGAAAAAGTTTCAATCGAACCTACTATAAATTCTGCTGTTTGAAAAGAAATAAAAAATGAAATAGCAATAACACCGGAATTAAAAAATCTAAAACTCTTTTTTGTCGTATAACGACTCGAACTAAAATAGGCTTCAACCGCGCTCAGGATAACCGCAGTGGCAGTTCCATAAAGCAAAAAAGCAAGAAAAGTAAAAACATCAGATACGGACATACTTGCCCTGGAATATTTTATTCCAATGGAAATACGCGATCCGACACCCAATGTCAGCACGGCAATAATTACAAATTCCCAACCGAATTTTTCAAGTGGCAAATAAGATGAAGAATATACGCAAATTGCTAATCCGGTAACTGCGATTAGCATAGTGTATAAACGAAATAATTTATTTTCTTTGGTTTGGTTTTCCACAAAAAGTAATTCTTGAAAGTCGAAATCTTTTCCAATTGATTAGATATGTTGTCGGAAGGTGTGGTTTTGAGAGTAAGTTGACAAAATCATCGCGCCGAATAGCTATTTCTATAATCAACGACACGATGATTTTTGTCAATGTTTTTTATTCACCGAGAAGATGTGCTTCACTCCTCAATGTGCTTTGCCACCAATTTGTATTGTCGGCGATCATTATTCCGTCAGCGATCATTATTCCGTCAGCGATCATTATTCCGTCAGCGATCATTATTCCGTCAGCGATCATTATTCCATCGGCGATCATTATTCCGTCAGCGATCATTATTCCGTCAGCGATCATCAGCCCTTGACTATTATTCAAGCGGGTTCTGACATCAGTTCCAAGCGTCAGAACTTTTCTATCAGCGACAAAATCACCTGAAATCACACTACTAGAAAGCAATCTGCCGTTTGGTGCAGAAACGCCATTAATTAAAACATCATCTTTTACCCACAGCATTTTCGGGTTATAGAATCCTTGATATTTGGTAAAGAGCGAACTTCCGCCAAGAATGTGATTTCCGCCGGCAAAAACATATTTGCCCCAAGAAGCATTTGCGCCAGTAATATCATCGCTTGAAGAAGGCATTGATTTGCCCACCGCTAACATATTATCCCCGACGTTTATAGTTCCATTAGCAATTGCGGTTTTTAGGTCAGGGCGTAAAGCATCGGTCAATCTTAACGCGCCTGAAACATTCAAAAGTCCTGCGCCCTGTTGTGAAAGATTCGCCCCCGTAACTTGTTGAGCAGTGTATTGCAAAATAGCCTTGATAAGCGGCGGTGTCAAATCTGGATTTTTTTGCAACATTAACGCCACCGTTCCCGAAACAACCGGCGCGGCAACCGATGTGCCACTCATTTTCTGCACCGGAGCTAAAGGATCAAGGTCCAGCACATCCAATAGTGTATTTCTGAGAACCAAATTATTACCTTCTGATTCAAACGAAATCAACTTGTTGCCGGGGGCAACCAAATCAGGTTTGATGAGATTGTCATAAACTTTATTTCCTGCTGTATTAGTCGAATAACCTCTTGTCGGACCTCTTGAACTGAAAGTATTTATGCGGTCGTCGTTGCGCGTATCGGTTTGAAAAGTATTTGCCGAACCAACCGTAATAACTGTCGGGTCATTGCCCGGTGAAGTTATCGTGCCATACATTTCTTGTCCGAAATCATCTTTGCCATAATTGCCGGCGGCGACAACAACCGTGATGCCTTCCGACACGGCTTTGCGAACAGAACGGCAAACCGGATCAGTCAGATAACTTTCTCTTGAAGAACCGCCCGAACTCAGATTGATAACACCGATGTTGTATTCGTTTTTGTGCAAAATTACCCAATCAATTCCTTTAATAGTATCGGTAATTTGCCCGGTGCCGTCATTATCAAGAACTTTGACCGAAACGATATTGGCGTTTGGCGCAATGCCGGTGTAATCCGAAGCGTCGTTTAAAGTATTATCACGTCCGGCGGCGATTCCTGCGACAAATGTTCCGTGTCCGTATTTGTCGCCATTCTCTGCCCAATTTCTAATTACCGGATTAACACCAGGCGAAGAAAGAATTCCATAATAAAGATCCGCCAAATCTTGTCCGGCAAACGGCAGGCGATCTCTGAGTTGTGAATTCTTAAAGGCTTGTAACGCCGTGTTTAATTGCACAACATCTGCTTGCGCTTTGACCCGACTGTTTCCACTCGAGTCTTTAAACCCTTTATTTCCAGCCATCACGCCGGAGTCCAAAATTGCAATTCCGACACCTGTGCCATCTGCTCCGGTATATTGATTAGTGCTGGCATTAAAACTTCTTTGGACGGATGTTCCGGTTACTTTTTCCAAACTGCTGGCTGATTGTTGCGTAATATAGTTTGGCGAAAGTCTTTCGACATCGGTTCGTTTGGCAATTTC
>JANOXW010000482.1:0-2385 GCA_031418635.1 Acidobacteriota bacterium | reverse complement strand
GTAGAAAATATCTGCCGTAAATAATTAGAAATCAGATACATCAAAAATATAAATATTAACTATTCGCTGTTAAAACGAAGATTTTCTTATCGAACAACGAATAGTTGATAGTTAATAGCGAATAGTTAGCGTGTTGCTTGCTACTCTTGATTCGCAAAATTAAGATTAAAATTACTTCTTTCTGTTAAGTTATCCTATTTCGTGCATTGAATAAACGATAATGTAACTTTATTAAAACCACAAATTGTATTTTTTTTGCAAAAGTGCGATAAAATCAAGCAAGTTTCTTAAAATCAACTTTTCTTAATTTAATGGCACAGACATTGCCATAGAACTTCGCGGATGTGTTAGTTTGAAAAAATCCGCGAAGATGGAGGTCCGATATGAACTTTTGGCGAATGGCGACCAAAATCTTTGCGCTTTTTTCTTTGCTCTTTGCAAATTTTATTTCAGCACGCGCCCAAACAGACGGAAGTATTTACGAACTACAAGCGGGAACAAAAATGATTGTCCAAATGGACAATGAAATCAATTCTAAAGTTTCCAGCGTCAATGATACTTTTACGACCAAAGTTGTTTCTGCCGTTATTGTTCGTGAAACGGTGGTTGTGCCAATCGGAACAACTATCGAAGGACGGGTTACAGAAGTCAAACGCGCTTCGGCGGGCGGAAAAGGCGGAAGTTTGACGGTTGTTTTTGAAATGCTTCGGTTGCTAAACGGCAACAAACGCGACATTGAAGGCGTTTTGGTCAAGCCGTTGAAAGCCGAAACTTCATCAATAACAAGTGTGTTGGCAGTTCTCGGCGGAACAGCAATTGGCGGAATTTTCGGCGCGGTTTCAAAAGCGGAAAACGGTGCGCTAATCGGCGCGGCAATCGGTGCCGGCGCAGGAACAGGTGTTGCATTATTGAGAAAAGGCAAAGATGTCAGCATCAAAACCGATGAAAAGTTTGAAATAAAATTGACAAAAAAGGTAACATTGCCCGTGCCTGATTTCTAAAAGATTTTACAGTTTTGGTCGTTGGCGAAAAAGTTATGCGACCATTAAAAAAGCCCAACGCGAAGGGGAGAGCGCGTTGGGCTTTTCTTACCGCAAATTTCAGTCATAAAGAATACAAAAAAAAATTAACAGGGATGAAAGAGATGAAGAGGATTTAATAATTTATTTTATTATCTCCTCTATAGGGGTTTTTGCCCAACCCCCCGAAATGTCGCAACAACACTGTTTAACAAACAGGTGTTCGTTCTCCAATTAACTCAGCTAGAGATAATTTTACCAAATTGAGTTTGATGTGGTTTGAGTTTATCTACAATTTCGTCAATGTTTATCAAATTATCCAACTTTCCAAATTCATAACGCCCCAGAAAGGAATTCTCACCAAGACAACGATTGACGACGGCATTATCGAATGTCTCGAAAATATCTTTTATGAATCAAAAAATGATTGATTTGAAACTGAACAATAGAAACTGAACAAATTTTCCAATGTTGTTTTCAACATACGGGTAAGAATTCTGATATTAGCTTTGGTAATTTTTGCATTTGCACATTATTTCATCTAAAATTTATGCGTCTGCATACTTTGGATTTTATTATCAGACGACTTCTAAACCGCTCTATTGATTAAAGAAAATATGGAATTTCACGAATGTGCGAATATCTTTCCGCTGATGGATTCGGAGGAGTTTAATCTTTTATGCGCCGACATTGCCGAAAACGGACTGCTCGAAGCCATTTGGACTTATAAAAACGAAATTATTGACGGACGTAATCGCTATAATGCTTGTCGGCAATTAAGCATTGAGCCGACCTATCGGGAATGGACGGGAAACGGTTCTTTGGTTGCTTTTATTGTCAGCCTTAACCTGCGGCGACGGCATTTATCAACCAGTCAGCGGGCGATTGTGGCGGCGCGGCTGGCAAATTTGAGCGAAGGCAGACCGGCAAACAAAGAAACTGCTTCAAATGAAGCAGTTATTTCGCAAGCTGAAGCCGCACAACTGCTAAATGTATCGCGTTCAAGCGTTCAGCGGGCGACGAAAGTTCTCCGCGATGGCGTGGATGATTTGGCGGAGTTGATTGAAGCCGGCGAGTTGGAAGTATCACCGGCAGCGCATTTTGCCGAACTGCCGAAAGGCAAACAAAAACGTCTGCTCAAACGCGGCACGACGAAACTCGTTTCTTACGCGACTAATTTGGCAGTCAAAAAAAGATTGAAAAGTGCAAGACATACTTCGGATGTGTGCTTGCTCTGCAATCCGGCAATCGAAGCGAATCAAGAAAATGTTCTCGCATTTTTGTATGCCGTTACGCCCAAACTCGCCCATTTCAACCGCTACGCTTCGGCGATCATCGAAGAGATTGAAGAAATGGACGCGATGGA
>JANOXW010000481.1:0-4727 GCA_031418635.1 Acidobacteriota bacterium | reverse complement strand
AATGCCGAAAATCGCATCTATTTTCGGATTGTCCATCACGCCTTCTTTAATCATCAACGCCGCGCCGCCTTCTTCACCCGCTGGCGGACCTTCTTCGGCAGGTTGAAAAATAAAAACGACCGTTCCTTTAACTTTGTCTTTCATTTTGGTCAAAACTTCGGCAGTTCCAAGCAACATTGCAACGTGCGTATCGTGTCCGCAAGCGTGCATTACGCCGACTTGTTGCCCGTTATATTCGCTCTTTTCTTTGGAAGCAAACGGCAGATTGACTCTTTCGCTAACGGGCAAACCGTCCATATCGGCGCGAAGTCCGATAACCGCGCCCGGCAAATCGCCTTTCAAAATACCGACCACGCCGGTTTTAGCAACTTTCGTGCGAACCTCTAAACCGAGTCCGCGAAGCCGTTTTTCGATAAACTCGGCGGTCTGAAATTCGCGGTTGCCAAGTTCCGGGTATTGATGTAAATGCCGTCGCCATTCGACGACTTGCGGCAAAATCTTGTCAGTCGCCGCATTGATTTCCGCGCTCATATCAACCGCTAAACCGTTGGTCGCCATTATCGCCAAAAGAAATAATGTAGTCAGTGTTTTTTTCATTTTCAATCTCCAATTCTTAAATTTTCCAAATTAAACTTTGTTCAGTTCGTCGCGCACTTTTTTCATATCTTCCCAAATTTCGCTAACGACTATTCATTCGCCTTTGCAAGCCACGCGGCAAATTTTATTTCAATCTCTTCGCGCGACAATTGACTTGCGGCGAGGTTGAGAAAAAGTTCGACAATTTCTTCGTTTGTCGCGTTCAATTTCGCGCCGTTCAATTTTAGAAACAACTCCGAAACTACTGCGGCGACTCTTTTATTTCCGTCAATAAATGCGTGTGCCTGAGATAAATGATAAGCATAAGTTGCCGCAAGTTTGGCGAATTCTTCGGTTTCATAATTGTAACGATTTGCCGCCGCATTTAAAGCTGATTCCAAACCGCCCGCATCGAGCAATCCTTCGCGTCCGCCGGTTAATTTGATGATTTCAGCGTGAATTAACAAAATTTCACCAAAATCGGGAAAGAAAATTTCGCTCATTCGTGTCCTTTTCCGAGTTCAATCAGGGCTGATTTCCGATTCTCGATAATTTCGCGGGTCGCTTTCAGAATTTTATCTATTCTCTCACTCTTTTTCGAGCGTAAAATTATTTCATCATTTTCATTTTTAGAAAATTCAACCTCATCCCCATCATTTATGCCGAGTCTTTCCATCTCGTCAGCCGGTATAGAAATTATTCGAGAACTCTCATTACTTGTAACCACAGTCAACATAACAAACACCTCACACTAGATCTTACTTCAATCTATTCAATTCGTCGCGCACTTTTTTCATATCTTCCCAAACCTCGCGCTTCTTTCGCGGGTCACGCAATAAATAAGCCGGATGAAAAGTCGGCATCACTTTCACGCCGAAATAATCTTGAAATTCGCCGCGCAATTTGGTAATTCCTTCTTTGGTGTCAAGCAGATTTTTCATCGCCGTATTTCCCATGACGACGATTATTTTCGGGCGGACAACCGCAATTTCGCGCATCAGAAAAGGTCGGCAAGTATGCGCTTCGGGCAATGTCGGTTGGCGATTGGCAGGCGGACGACACCGATTGATGTTGCCGATAAGAACGTCTTCGCGCTTCATTCCGATACCTTCGATTATCTTGGTCAAAAGTTGTCCGGCGCGTCCGACAAACGGCAAACCGCTGGCATCTTCATCTGCGCCCGGTGCTTCGCCGACAAACATCAAATCCGCATTGAAATTCCCTGTGCTGTGAACGATTTTCGTCCGTCCTTCATACAACGGACAGCGCGTGCAATTGCCGATGTCTAAGCGAATGGCTTCAATAGTTTCGTTCGATTCGGGCAGACTTTGTGTTACATCGCCGAATAAAGACGGCATTTCTTCGACTTGTTTGATTGCCATTTCAATTTCCCTCACTGGTTCTGTTTTATTACTTTGATAATCATTTCGCTGTGGCATCGGCGGCAGATGCGAAAGTTTTGTAGATTCCAAAAGACTACGCCGCGCTGTTTTCGCTTCCTCATTTTCGACTTTCGGCGTTACATCGGCAACACTTTTCAAAATTTCAGTCGGCACGAATCTTTCTAATTTTTCTTGCGAAATATCGGACTTTGGACTTTGGGCTTTGGACTTTGGACTCAAAGAAAGTTCAGGTAAATCAACCGTCAGATGCTCTACGCCGAGTTCTTGCATATAAAGAATCTGCTCTTTCACGTCTGCCAGTAATGTCGAAAAATTTTCTTTCACCTATTTCTCAGCTTTATTATTTCATCCAAAATTTCATTAGCCAAATCGCGCTTAGACATCAACGGCAAGTCAATCTCGTTTTCGACTGTGATGATTGTAGCAATGTTCGTGTCGGTGTTAAAACCCGCGCCTTTTTTCGTAATATCGTTGGCAATGACCATATCGAGTCGTTTCTTTTCCATCTTCGATTTGGCGTAATTGACGACATCATTAGTTTCCGCCGCAAAACCGACGACGAGCAATCCGTTATGCCGATTTGACGAAACATTCGACAAAATATCAGGTGTTTTTTCAAGTTCGAGAGTCAAAATATCTCGGTTCGTTTTCTTAATTTTCAAATCGGCAACATTGATCGGGCGATAGTCGGCAACTGCCGCCGCGCCGATGAATACGGATGCGTCGGGAAGGTTTTTCATCACGGCTTGAAACATCTCTTCGGCGGAAATGACGTTAATTATTTCCATATTTTCAGGTGCATCAACCGTTGTTCTGCCGACAACCGCCGTAACCTTCGCGCCGCGCCTTGCCGCCATTTCCGCCACCGCAAATCCCATCTTGCCCGACGAATGATTCGAGATATAACGAACCGGATCAATCGCTTCGCGTGTTCCGCCAATCGTTATCAAGATTTTTTCAGATTTCAGATTCCAGATTTCAGATTCCAGATTTGTTTCGGACTTCAATTTGGAATTTGGAATTTGGAATTTGGAATTAAGCAATTGAAGTGCCTGCAACGTAATATTCTCGACATCTTCCAATTTTCCCGTGCCGACGGTTTTACAGGCTAATTCACCTGCAACGGGAGCGACAAAATAAACGCCATCTTTTTTTAGTTGTGCCATATTTCGTTGCGTTGCCGCATTTTCCCACATTGTCGTGTTCATCGCCGGCGCAATTAAAATCGGCGCAGTTGCGGCGAGATAAGTTGACGAAAGAAAATCATCGGCGATTCCGTTGGCAAATTTGGCGATGATATTTGCCGTCGCCGGAACGATTAAAAGCAAATCAATATTCTGCGAAAAATTGATGTGCGCGATTGGGTCAGGATTATTTTCGTCATAATCGTCAACCAAAACATAACTTTCGGTCAAAGCGCGAAAGGTCAAAGGGTTGATAAATTCGGTGGCGTGTTTCGTCATTGCCACGCGTACTTCGCAATTTTGCTTTTGAAGAAGCCGCAAAACTTCAATTGCCTTATACGCCGCAATTCCACCCGAAACGCCTAAACCGACACGATATTTTTTATTTTCTGACATAGTTTTCAAACAAAATGTAACATTCTGCCGCAAACCTTGCAAAATCTTTCGCAAAACTTAAAAATTATTGTGCTAAAATCAGAACAAGGAGCAGTAGCGACTTGGCATCTTTACCCGTTATGTAATCAGAACAAGGAGCAATAGCGACTTGGCGACTTGGCATCTTCGCCCGTCCGCTACCGCTTGACGGTTCTTATTAGTTAATAATGAGAAAGAGTATAATGACTAACCAATGAATCAGCCAACTCTTTTTGAAGAACACGCCGAAAGCGGGCAAATCGAACAGATTTTGCTCTACGCTTTGGGTGATTTTCAATCTCGCGGAATGCAACTTGTCGCACGCGAACTTCCGCTTGACCGTCTGCTAGGCGCATTCAAACGTGCGGCGGAACATTTTAACACGGCGGATTTATCCGATGAACAAATCGCCGAAGGCTTAGAAAAACTCGGCGCAAACGTCAAAAAAGTTCCGAGTTTCGTCGCCAAACATCCGTTTCGCGTAACTGTTTCGTCTGAAATTGCCGAACGTGCAAAACATTTTTACAGCGAAATATCAACGCAAGATAAATCAGATTGAGCAAGGAGAAAATCTATGAAAATCACAAAAACTTTTGTTAGCATATTTTTAGCAACATTTCTAGTTGGTTACGCTTCAGTTTTGACCAATAAACAAGAAACTAAATTATTTGAACTTTCTGAAACAAATTCAAAAAAGATTTCTGCTTCACAAGTTGAGAAAATAGCCGAATTAGAAATGGTTGAAGAAATAAATGGACGGAATGATGAAGAAAAATATCCATTCAAAATAAAACTTTTAGTAACGGGCAGTAGTTTTCACGGTGATGAAGTTAAAGCAAAATCAGGCGAAATCTGGCTTGGACTTTTCAAAGAAAACGACGAATATTATAAAATTGCCTACAAATACGTTCGCAATGTTTCGCTAATTGATGTAAACGATTTGCGTTGGAATAATTATTTTACGGAAGCCGAAAACCGCCAACATTTTATACTTTTTAACTCGTGAGAATCATTTCTGGAAAATACAAAGGACGAAGAATTTCGCCACCAAAAAACTTACCAGTTCGTCCAACAACTGATATGAGCAAAGAAGCCTTGTTTAATGTTTTGAATAATCATTTTGAATTTGATGGTTTAAAAATATTGGATT
>JANOXW010000480.1:0-6947 GCA_031418635.1 Acidobacteriota bacterium | reverse complement strand
GCTTTGGTTCACGGTGTTGTTCGCCAATTTCGCCGAAGCGATGGCGGAAGGACGCGGCAAAGCGCAAGCCGATACGCTCCGCAAAACTAAAACGGAAACGACGGCAAATCGGCAAACGGCAAGCGGCGTGATTGAAATTGTGGCGGCAACCGAACTGCGAAAAGGCGATATTGTCGTCGTTAGCGCGGGCGAATTTATTCCGGGCGACGGCGAGATTATCGAAGGTGTTGCGTCAGTTGACGAATCGGCAATAACGGGCGAATCTGCGCCTGTTATTCGTGAATCGGGCGGCGACCGTTCGGCGGTTACGGGCGGCACGCGCGTTTTGTCCGACCAAATTAAAATAAAAATCACGTCGAATTCGGGCGAAACTTTTATTGACCGAATGATTGCCCTCGTCGAAGGCGCGAAACGGCAGAAAACACCGAATGAAATCGCGCTCAACATTTTGTTGGTAGGATTGACGGTTATCTTTTTATTAGCGGTTGTAACATTGCAACCGTTGGCGATTTATTCAAACGCGGCGCAGACGATTTTTGTTTTAATCTCGCTTCTGGTTTGTTTAATTCCAACAACTATCGGCGGACTTTTATCCGCAATCGGCATCGCCGGAATGGACAGATTGATTCAGCATAATGTTTTGGCAATGTCGGGACGCGCCGTCGAAGCGGCGGGCGATGTCAATACTTTGCTGCTTGATAAAACTGGCACAATTACTTTGGGAAATCGCCAAGCGTCAGAATTTATCGCGCTCAAAGGCGTTTCAGATGAAACTTTGGCGGACGCGGCGCAACTTTCTTCTTTAGCAGATGAAACGCCGGAAGGTCGCTCTATTGTCGTGTTGGCAAAATCGAAATACGGCGTGAACGGCAACAATCAGCTTTCTACAAACGCCGAATTTATTCCGTTCACGGCGCAAACGCGGATGTCGGGCGTAAATTTTAACGGGCGCGAAATACGCAAAGGCGCGGTTGATGCGATTGAAAAATATGTGGCGGTTAATGGTCATCAATCTTCTGCCGAGTTGCGCGAAATCGTCGAAAAAATCGCTAACGCCGGCGGAACTCCGCTGGTTGTTGCAGATAACCACAAACCGCTTGGCGTGATTTATCTGAAAGACATCGTGAAAAGCGGAATGCGCGAACGATTTGACCAACTTCGTGCGATGGGCATTAAAACCGTTATGATTACGGGCGATAATCCGTTGACAGCGGCTTCGATTGCCAACGAAGCGGGCGTTGACGATTTTCTCGCCGAAGCCACGCCCGAAGACAAAATGGCTTTGATAAAACGCGAACAAGCCGAAGGCAAACTCGTCGCAATGACTGGCGACGGCACAAACGATGCGCCCGCGTTGGCGCAAGCCGATGTCGGTGTAGCGATGAACACGGGAACGCAAGCCGCTAAAGAAGCCGGAAATATGGTTGATTTGGACAGCGACCCGACAAAATTAATTGAAGTTGTCGAAATCGGCAAACAGCTTTTGATGACGCGCGGCGCGTTGACGACGTTTTCGATTGCCAACGATGTGGCAAAATATTTTGCGATTATTCCCGCAATGTTTCTGCTGACGTATCCGCAATTGCAAGCCTTAAATGTAATGAACTTGAAATCACCTGAATCGGCAATTTTATCGGCGGTTATTTTCAACGCGCTGGTTATCATCGCGCTTATTCCACTTGCTTTGCGCGGCGTAAAATATCGCCCGTTGAGCGCGGCGACGCTTTTGCAAAGAAACTTGTTAGTCTTTGGGTTGGGCGGGCTAATCGTCCCGTTTATCGGCATCAAAATTATTGATTTGATTATCACGACTCTCGGTTTGGCTTAATTTTGTCCTTCGTCATTCGTCCTTTGTCATTTGTTTATTCGAACTCAAAATTGAATACAAAGCAAAGGACAAAGGAAGAATGACAAGGAACAAATAAAATGAAAAACTTCAAGACTGCAATTTTAATGACCATAACGACTACTATTTTGCTCGGTTTGATTTATCCGTTGGTTATTACGGGTTTGGCACAGATTATCTTTCCGCATCAGGCAAATGGTTCGTTAATTAAAAACACAAATGGCGAAACTATTGGTTCGGCACTTATCGGACAGCCATTTAATGCGTCCGAGTATTTTTTGTCGCGTCCGTCGGCGGTCGGTTACGACGCAGGCACATCAGGCGGTTCAAATTTGGGTCTGACTAACCAAAAGTTGATTGATCGTATCAAAGCCGATGTGGAAAAATATCAAGTGGAAAATCCCAATGTTCCCGTTCCGATTGACCTTGTTACGACCAGCGCATCGGGACTCGATCCGCATATTTCGCCCGCTAATGCCGAATTTCAAATCCCGCGTGTTGCCCGTGAACGCGGCTTGAGCGTAGAAAAATTGCGCCAAATTGTCGCGCAATTTACCGAAGACAGACAATTCGGCATCTTGGGCGAACCGCGTGTTAATGTTTTGCTTCTTAACTTGGAACTCGATAAAAAGTGAAAAAGGGCAAACAAACGTCCAAAAGGTGAAAAAGTTTCATTAAACAGTCAACGCCCTTTTTCACTTTTCTACTTTTTCCCTTTTTCACTTTAAGATTATGTTTGTTGATACAATCACATCTGAAATGCCGAATGTAGCTGGAAACAGACTTTCGCCCGAAAATTTGCTGGCGACGCTCAAGCAGAGCGAACAGGCAAAACTGCGCGTTTATATCGGTGCGGCGGCGGGCGTGGGCAAAACTTTTCAGATGCTCAGTGATGCTCACGATTTGAAAAAGCAAGGCATTGATGTGGTAGTCGGTGCGGTTGAAACACACGGACGTGCCGAAACAGACGCTCAACTCAGAGATTTGGAAATTATTCCGTCGCAAAAAATCGAATATCGTGGCGCGGTTTTTGAAGAGATGGATTTGGCAGCAATCATCGAAAGAAAACCTGCCGTGGCGATGGTTGACGAACTCGCTCATACAAATATCGAAGGCGCGAAAAACGGCAAGCGTTACGAAGATGTTTTAGAATTATTGGATAATGGAATTTCCGTCATCACCGCCGTCAACATTCAGCACATCGAATCCTTAAATGATGTCATTAAACGGACAACGGGCATAAAAGTGCGCGAAACCGTTCCCGACCAATTTTTCAAACGCGCTGATGAAATTATTGATGTTGATATTTCGGTTGACACTTTGCGAAATCGCCTGCGACTAGGAAAAATTTACGCGCCTGAAAAAATTGAACAATCGCTCAATAATTTTTTTCGCAAAGGAAATTTGGCGACATTGCGCGAATTGTCGTTGCGTCAAGTCGCTCAACATCAAGCCACGCAAGACCACGAATACCGCGAGCGCGAAGGTTTAGAGCAAGCCGTGATTCCCGAAAAAGTAATGGTTTGTATGGCTTCACGCGGCAGTGCAAAAAAACTGCTCAGGATTGGAGCGCGAATTGTCGGGCGACATGCTTATCGTGATTGGTTCGCAGTTTATGTCGAAACATCTGACGAAGAATCGGGCAAAATTAATCCGCAAACTTACGAGGTTTTGCACGAAAATATTACTTTTGCCGAAACTCTCGGCGCAAAAGTCATCAAATTAAAGTCAGACAATGTTGCCGACGCGCTTTTGAAATTTGCCTGCGAAAACGAAATAACGCACGTCATTTTCGGACAATCAGCGCGTTCACGTTGGCAGATTTTTTGGAAAGGTTCGATTATCAACCGCTTTTTGAAGGAAGTAAAAGACGTGGCGGTTCACGTCATTCCGATTGAAAAAGAGTTCCGGTAATAAGTTAAACCTTGTGTGCAACTTAAAGTTTGGGAATTATCTACTTTACACACCCAACTTAATTTGCTATAATAATTGTAGTTAGTAGGATAACAATTATGAAAGAGCAAATCAACTTAATCACTTTAGCCAAACATTTTGCGGATGAAGATTCGGCGCGTGAACTTCTCGAAAGTATGCGATGGAAAGACGGTGTTGTTTGTCCGCATTGTGCGTCAAAAGACGGCGCATATAAGATTGAAGCCAAATCAACCAAAGGACGCAAGGCGCGAAAAGGCTTGTATAAATGCTCTGATTGCCGAAAACAATTTACGGTTACAGTCGGCACTATCTTTGAAAGTTCGCGGATTCCGCTAAACAAATGGCTGTATGCTATTCACCTGATTTGTTCATCGAAAAAAGGAATGTCGGCGCATCAATTACACCGAATGTTAGATATAACTTACAAATCCGCGTGGTTTTTGGCGCATCGCATCCGTTACGCAATGACGCAAGAACCTTTATTCTCGAAACTAAGCGGAACGGTTGAAGCCGACGAAACTTATGTCGGTGGCAAATCGAAAAATATGCACAAATCCGTGAGAGAGCAAAAGATTAAAGGACGCGGCGCGGTTGGTAAAGCTCCGGTTGTTACTTTAGTCGAACGCAACGGCAGAGTTAAAAGTCAATATATGGAGTCGGTAACAGGTGAAAACTTGAAAAAAGCATTGCTTGAATCGGTTGAAGTTACGGCAATCGTCAATAGCGATGAATCACCGTCCTACTCATTCGTTGAAAAGTCGTTTGCCGAACATCACACGGTTAATCATAAAGCAGGTGAATATGTTAGAGATTTGGCTCACATCAACACAGCCGAAAGCGTTCACGCTCTTTTGAAGCGCGGAATTATCGGAACGTTTCACCACGTCAGCAAAAAGCATTTGCACCGTTATTTGACGGAATTTGATTTTAGATTTAATGCTCGGAAAATTAGCGACGGTGAAAGAACTTTGCAAGCGATTGAAGGATTTGAAGGAAAACGGCTGATGTATAAAGAGCCTATCAATAAAAAAGAGAAAGGGGAATAAATCCCCTTTTATTTATTTTGATTGTTTTTCAAGTTGCTTCAATTCGTCTGGAATTGCTCCCAACTCAATCATTCCCTTGAAAACATCCTTTGCTTTATTTGTAACTTCAAAGACTTTTATTCTGTCGTGTCCTTGATTTACAAGGTTATCTGCCAATGACATACAACTTGCTATTTCTGGTTCGGTATGTCTAAGAACCTGCTTTGCAGACGTGCTTTGCTTAGAGTTTAATTTCTTAACATTTTTACCATAATCCACTATTTGTTTCGGTATTTTCCCCGTATGAGCAAGGCAACTTTCGACATTATATCTGATAGTTTCTATTTTTCCGCCGATAAAGTAGTTGTGAGCATTTACGGTTTTGCTCATATTTTTTTGAGTTTCGGTTTTCGTATGTTCAACCAAAGGTAAAATCCCTTGAGATTGTGGAATGTATTTCCCTGTCTTTCTGATTTGTGGAATTACTTCATTTGCGAGCCAATCCGTAAAGCGTTCTGCTTCTGGTTTATTGGAACGGAACGCAAGTTTATAAACGCCTGCTTCGTTAAAAAATGCCGTTGGGCGCATCCGTCCGATAGAATCGGCAACACCGATTGTATCTTTCATATTTTCCGAAACTCTTGATACAGCATCACTTACATTTACGATTTCTAAAATTTCGCAAACGTCTTTTGCCATAAACCAAATTTGTCCGTTAATAGTTGTTGACCGAACTTGTTTATGCTGATATTCAAATAACTTTAAATCACTCATCTTATAAATATTCTCCCGTGTCGGTGTGGTTTATTACTTGTAGCAATTCCTGTGGTTTTCGGAAAATAATAAACTCACCAACAATATCTAAACATTCACATTTTGGCTTGCTACAGCCGGTTGAATGTCTATAAAGGCTAGGTCTTTACAAAATGACTAATATGGTATAAAATCAATTTGTGTTTTGTGTCTGCCTAGCTTTTATAGGCATTTTGAAAAAAACAGTTGGGGGCTACAGGATTTGCACCCGCACGGTCTAACGACCACCGAAGTCCCAGTTCGGCGCGTCTGCTCATTTCGCCAAGCCCCCAAATTTATCAAAACTGCGTCAAAGTTACCCGTCTAAAGTTAGCTTTGACGCTGTTTGCATTTTAAAACTGATACTCAGGTTCGGTCTTTTCGTCTTCGAGTTCTGCCTTAATTTTTTGAAAATCTGCGTAACCGTCTTCCGTTTCCTGTTCAATTTTCTTGTCTTCAAATTCCTTTAATCCAAAAGTGTTCGGCGCGGGGCGCGTAAAAATTTGATTATCCCTTACATACGCCGCAATTTGTCCTGCGAGTGAACGTCTGCGCTCTATCGTAGGTTCTTCGCTCATTGCCGTAATTATATCGTCAATATAAAGTGCTTTACCCGCCGTCCTTAGAGCTTGACGGGCTTTGAATACATCTGTGCCGTGCCGAAGTTGTTTTTCTTGTTCCGCTTTGCCATTTTCTTTTGGCAAAGTTTTCAATAATGATTCGAGTTCGCAAATTACGGCTTCAATTGCGGTTTTCGTGGCTTGAAGTGTTATAATCTCTTTACCAACTGCTTCAAGGTCAATATGCTGTTTTTTAAGCCTTTTTTCGAGTTCTTTTCTCATCAGATAAAAGTCTATCCGAAAACAAATTTAAAAGCAACAAGGAAATTTGAGGCAACAAGATGTGAGAAAAGGCGAGAAAGCCTTTTTATTGTTTCACGAAAAACAAGGTATAATGTTTTTCAGTGTTATTTTGGTGATATTATAGCTATATGAGAAGGCAGACAAAGACAGACAAAGACATAAACACAAGCCCAACCGCTAATGAAAACCTAAGTTTTGGGCAACTTGAGTTTGAGGAAGTGCTTGAAGATTTGCTGAAAATCAAACCTATTGATAACAAAACACTTTTTTCAAAAAAGAAAAAGAGCAAACCAAAAACTAAAAAGTAATCAGTTCGCTCAAAATGTAGTCGGCGCGGATTTGTTAGATTTTATCTATCTAGGTGTGTGAAGGGGATAATTCCCTAAAGTTTAGTGTTCCAAAAAGCTAAATACTTGTAAAATAAAAGTGACAAAACCTATTTTTACAGGAGTTTAACTTAATGGAACGAGATATTTTTATCATTTC
>JANOXW010000479.1:0-2572 GCA_031418635.1 Acidobacteriota bacterium | reverse complement strand
TTCTTTCAACAATTTATCGCGTTCCATATTTGGTCGTATATCGCAATAATAAACTCCATCTAACGGGTTTAACTTGATGGTGAAGGCTTTGAAATGTCCCGTTAGAAAGGTTGAATTGATTCCATATGTATTTTCTTGATTCGTTTTCTTTCTTTGCACGTCGTTGAGGAAAATAGCAATGTGGGGAAGTGCAGTTTCAGTCAATTTTGAATAAAGAAATTTGTCCATAAAAATCTTGTCAATGAGATCTTTACTTGATGTTTTGACCGAACCAATCGCCTTCAAATCGTCATTATTGAGTAGTAACAAATCGTGTTGATAACTCATATTGAATTGAAATTCTTCCTCAATATAAATAGGAACTTTTACTGTTCCGGTTCGGCAGTCAATTCCAATTTCAACGAAAAGAATCTGAATCAGTCTTTCAAAAAGGTCGCCATTAATTTTCCGAGCTTTGTTTGATTCACCAGAAGGAAGTGCATCTAAAGCAATTCCGATTGATTGTTGAATTGTGTAAATGCTTTTTAGTAATACCTTTCTGCTTTCAACATCGACTTTTGGAATGTCTTTGACTGAGGCAATATTTTGGGAAATTCAATTATTATCTTTTCAATTTCGCTGAAATGGTAAAGTAAATTTGAATTTATCGGACGGCTGATATTGAAGTAACCGTCTTCTTTGAATTGGAAAAAACGATAGTGATTTTCGTTTTGTGAAATAATTACGGCTTGTAATCCATTCGCGGCAAAATCCAAAAAGATTTTTGCGAACTCAATGTAGTCATCCGAATTCAAAAACTTTTCTTTGGTAGTTGCTAATTTAACAATGTCAGGTAATTTCATCTGATTTTTTCTCTTCGTGCAAGAGTTTTTCTGTCAAGGTCAATCCATTTTTCAATTGGCATTGGTTTTATTGAATTGAGTCTTTCGATTGCCCAACTGTTATATTCGGCATTTTGTTCGCAACCCAGCCATTTGCGTTGAAGTTGTTCAGCCACAACGATTGTCGTTCCTGAACCAGAAAAAGGATCAAGCACAACATCGCCAATTTTTGAAGAGGCTAGAATAATTTTACGAACTAATTCCTCCGGTTTTTGCGTTGGATGCGGAGTTTTCTCGTTCATTCCGTTGCAAGTTGTTGGAATATCAATCACATCTTTCGGTTTTGCACCCAAAGGATTTGGAAACCAAAGGTCGTACTTTTTTCCGTTTCCGTAATTACTGGTTTCGGCTTGCGGATGCGAAGGATATTTGAGCGTATGATTGCTATATGGAATCCGAATCAAATCGAGATTTAACTCAGTTTGCCTACTTTTGCGAAAATGGATAATGCTTTCGTGCGAACGTCCCCAATCCTTGCCAAGATTCGCTTTGTTTTTGTAATGCCAAACCAACCAACGACAAGACTTAAAAAATTTTGAAGCCGGATGTTTGATGTCTGCCAAAATCTCAGAAAAACCGCAAACATACATCGAACCGTTTGGCTTGAGAATCCGCGAAACTTCTTTAATCCATTCTAAAGACCAGTTTATGTAAGCCTCTTGGCTTTCAAAATTGTCCCAATCTTCTTTGTTCAAATTATAAGGTGGATCAGCAAAAACTAAATCAACCGACGAATCACTCAACAATTTCAACCAATCAACGGAGTTTCCTTCATACAACAAACCATTTTGATGAGAAAATCTAATCTCAATATTTTTCCTGACAAAATGATTTAATGAAATTGGGCTTTGAACTCTTTCAGTTTTTTTAAAGGCTATTTGTTGTGCATCCATAATTCTAACATTCTACTTTATCATCGGAATTTTAACACCATTCTCCCTCGCAAATTCAATCGCCTCATCATAACCCGCGTCAACGTGCCTGACTACGCCCATTCCGGGGTCGGTTGTCAAAACTCTTTCGATGCGTTTGGCGGCTTCGGGTGTGCCGTCGGCGACGATTACTTGTCCGGCGTGGAGCGAATAGCCGATGCCGACTCCGCCACCGTGATGGAGCGAAACCCACGTTGCACCGCCGACGCAGTTGATCATGGCGTTGAGATAAACCCAATCGGCGATTGCGTCTGAGCCGTCTTTCATCGCTTCGGTTTCGCGGTTGGGCGAGGCAACCGAACCGCAATCGAGATGGTCTCTGCCAATCACAATCGGTGCTTTGAGCGTTCCGTTACCTACTAATTCGTTCAACTTCAAACCTGCTTTCGCACGGTCGCCGTAGCCGAGCCAGCAAATCCGTGCAGGCAAACCCTGAAACTCGACTTGCTCTTGTGCCATCGTCAGCCATTTGCACAAATGGTCGTTGTCGGGAAACAAATCCATCATCGCTTGGTCGGTTTTGTAGATGTCTTCTTTGTCGCCCGAAAGTGCCACCCAACGAAACGGACCTTTGCCTTCGCAGAACAGCGGGCGAATATACGCCGGCACAAATCCGGGATAATCGAACGCATTTTCTACTCCGTTATCCTTCGCCCGTTGACGCAGATTATTGCCGTAATCAAAGACGATTGCCCCGCGTTTCTGATATTCGAGCATTGCTTCAACGTGCCGTTCCATCGAATCCATCGCCCGTTTTTC
>JANOXW010000478.1:0-2052 GCA_031418635.1 Acidobacteriota bacterium | reverse complement strand
GAAAATCCTACTTATCAACAGGTTTGTTCGGAAACGACCGGACACGCCGAAGTTGCTCAAATAACATTCAACCCAGACGAAATTTCGTTCAAGGAAGTTTTGCAAGTATTTTTTGCCGTTCACGACCCAACGACGCTCAATCGGCAAGGCAACGACATCGGTTCGTCGTATCGTTCGGCGATTTTTTATCATTCCGACGAGCAAAAGCGAGTTGCCGAAGAAGTCATCAAAGAAGTTACCGACGAAGGCGTTTATGACAATCCGATTGTAACGGAAGTTACGTCATTTGATAAATTTTATGTTGCCGAAAATTATCATCAAGAGTATTTTGCCAACAATCCGAACCAACCGTATTGCGCGGCGGTTGTTGCGCCGAAAGTGGCGAAGTTCAGGAAGAAATTTGTAGATAGACTAAAAAAATAAATGAGAATTAAAAGGTGAGAAATATTCTAAAATCTTCACTTTCAACTTAAACTGAAAGTTTTCACGGAAGTGAATTCTGTATGCAGGTAATCAAAATAGAACACCGTCAAGATTTTAGAAATGTAAATCTTAACGGTGTTCTATTTTGATGTGTTTTTCACCTTACTTTCGCGTGGGGTTTGGTAAATTTTCAATCGCTTTTTCGACTACAAAATTCGTTTTCTTCAAGGCTTTTTCCGCCGTTTTATAATTCACTTGACCGCGAAACATTACAAGAGCGACGCGCAAATCGTTGTTTGCTTCGTTCAAAAGATTGGTTGCCGAAGTTTTATCAAGCAAAGTTTCCGCCATCAAAATCCGCACACTGCGCTGCTTTAATTTGATGTTTGATGATTTCACATTCGTCATCCGATTGCCTTTGACATAGCCGAGACGAATCATTACGGTTGTCGAAATCATATTCAAAATCATCTTTTGCGCTGTTCCGGCTTTCATTCTCGTCGAACCTGTAATCGCTTCCGCGCCGACTTCGGCGACAATTGCAATCTCTGCCGTTTTTGTCATCGCCGAATCGGGAACACAAGTTATACAAGCCGTAAAACATCCGATTTCACGCGCCAACTCAACCGCGCCGATGGTGTAAGGCGTTCCGCCCGAAGCCGCGATGCCGACAACCGCATCTTTTCCGGTTATTCCACGCTTTTGCAAGTCAATCTTTCCCGCTTCTTGATTGTCTTCCGAACTTTCGGTTGCTTTGTAAAGCGCGTCGTAACCGCCCGCGATAATGCCTTGAATCAAATCGTAAGACACGCCAAACGTCGGCGGAATCTCTGAAGCATCCAAAACTCCGAGTCGTCCCGATGTGCCTGTCCCAACATAAAAAAGCCGTCCGCCATTTTGTAATCTTGCGACGATTTTATCAATCACTAACGCAATTTCAGGCAAAACTTGTTCAATCGCCATCGCAACCTTTTTATCTTCGTCATTGATGAGGCGAATCGCTTCAAGCGTGGAAACTTTATCAATGTTCGCAGTTTGCGGATTTTCTTGTTCGGTTATCGGTAAATTCATTTCTTAAAATTCAAACAAGCAATTTGCGCCGCCGCGTGTGCGGGCATTTGTTTCGGTTCAACAAGATAGGATTTTGGCGCAAATGAATGAACGGTTTTGAGCAACGAATCCGTAATCAATTCACCTGCTTTGAAGATGCTTCCGACGCAACCGATGGGAACTTTCCGGTTATCCATTTTTAACTTTTTAAGCACGGCAAACGCCGCCAGACCGAGTTCAAAGCCGGCTTCTTTCAAAATTTCTACGGCGATTTCGTCGCCTTCTTTTGCCGTTTCGACAACAAAACGCGCAAATCCCGCAATTTTTGCATTATCCATCTGCGGCGAATAAATCGCAACCAATAAATTTTCGGGCGTTGAAGTGCGAAAATAATCGGTGGCGGCTTTGCTCAATTCGGTTGGTTTGCCGCGTCCATCCGAAGCCTTGGCGATTGCCTGCAACGCTCGTCTCGCAATCGAAATTCCACTACCTTCGTCGCCAGCAATCGGACCACAACCGCCTGCCATTGCCGTTGTTCCGTTGGCATCTTTGCCGTAACAAATCGAGCCTGTGCCTGTA
>JANOXW010000477.1:0-2485 GCA_031418635.1 Acidobacteriota bacterium | reverse complement strand
CGCAGTTTGAAGCACAACGCAATGCGGGAATTACAACCGCTTTGACTGTTTCGCGCAACGGAATTTTTAATGGTCAATCGGCATTGATAAATCTCGCGGGCGATTCGGTTTCGGCAATGATTATCAAATCGCCGTTTGCTGAACACATCACTTTTACGACGCTTCGCACGGGCGCGTATCCGACTTCGTTGATGGGAACTTTTTCAGCATTGCGCCAAATGTTGCTTGACGCACAACGCTTGCAGGAAATCAAAAAAATATACGACAAAAATCCGCGCGGCGTTCAGCGTCCGTCAGACGATAAATCTTTAGAAGCCTTGATTCCATTGCTCAACGGCGAAATGCCGGTTGTGATGAATGCCAATTCGGAACGTGAAATCATTCGCGCTTTGGACTTGGCACAGGAATTTAAATTAAAGGCAATCATCGCCGGCGGACAAGAAGCGTGGAAAGTTGCTGATAGATTGAAAGCGCAGAATATTCCCGTTCTGCTGTCGCTCGATTTCCCAAAACGCACGGCATCGTCTTCGGCGGAAGCTGACGCGGAAAGTTTGGAATTATTGCGTCTGCGGGCGGAAACGCCAAAAACTGCCGCAAAGTTGACGCAAGCCGGCGTGAAGTTCGCGTTTCAATCAGGCGCAATGAAAAACATCAATGATTTTATGACAAATGCCAGTAAAGCTGTCGAAAACGGTTTGGATAAAAACGCGGCGATTCGGGCGATGACGTTGAGTGCGGCGGAAATTTTCGGTGTTGACAATCGGCTTGGCTCAATCGAAAAAGGCAAAATCGCCAATTTGGTTGTGGTCAAAGGCGATGTTTTAGCAAAAGACAAAACCATCACGCACGTTTTTGTGGACGGGAAACTTTTCGAGCAAAAGGAAAAACCGAAAGTTCCACCAACGGCGACGACTCAACCGTCAGCGTTGGCAAATGTCGGTGGGAATTATGCAATCAACATTGATATTCCGGGACAACCGCTGTCGGGAACACTCGTCTTAACCCAACAAGACGCGATTTTGACCGGCAATATGCAGACGCAACTCGGCACATCAGTTATCAAAGACGGAAAGGTTACAGCGGAAGGTTTTGATTTCACGTCAAGCGTCGAAATTGGCGGTTCGGTCTTTGATATTTTTGTCAAAGGCACGGTCAGCGGCAATCAAATCAGCGGCACGATAACTTCGCCGCAGGGCGCAATTCCGTTTAGCGGCACGAAAACGCCATAGAGATTATTCCAGTTCGCAAGAAGTTTTTGGAAATAGAAAAGAGGAAAAATGAAAAAGGCTTATACAGTTTTATTCTTAATGTTACTGGTCGTAACATCGCCGGGGTTTGTTTTCGCGCAATCGAAAACCGAAACATTGATTCGCAATGCGACGATTATGACGGCGGCGAAAGGCTCGCTTGAGAATACGGACATTCTCATTCAAAACGGTAAGATCGCCAAAATCGGTAAGAACTTGAAAGCGTCTTCAAACGCGCAAGTAATTGATGCCAGCGGCAAGTTCGTAACGCCCGGCATTATTGATTGCCACTCGCATTCGATGTTGGACGCAATCAATGAAGGTTCTTATTCGGTTACTTCAATGGTTCGCACCCGCGATGTCGTGAACCCGACGGACATTGCGATTTACCGGGCTTTAGCGGGCGGCGTAACTTCGGCAAATCTGTTACACGGTTCGGCAAATTCCATCGGCGGACAAAACACGGTGGTTAAATTCAAATACGGGCATCCCGTCGAAGACTTTTTTATCGCTGACGCACCGCCTGGCATCAAGTTCGCGCTCGGTGAGAACGTCAAACGCACGAATTTCCCGCCGCAACCGGGACAATCTCCGCGTTATCCGCGCACACGAATGGGTGTTATGGAAGTTATCCGCGACGCTTTTCTTCGTGCCAGAGATTATAAACAATCATTAGACGATTACCGCGCCAAAAAGACGAACATTCCGCCGCGCCGAGATTTGGAATTAGAGCCGTTGGTCGAAGTTCTCGAAGGCAAACGCCTCGTTCATTCGCACGGCTATCGTTCCGACGAGCATTTAAATTTGATGTTGCTTGCCGACGAATTCGGTTTCAAAGTTGCAACTTTGCAACACGGTCTCGAAGCCTACAAAATTGCTCCCGAAATAGCCAAACGCGGCACAGGCGTTTCGATTTTTACTGATAACTGGAGTTATAAACTCGAAGGCTACGACGCTATTCCGTATAACGCGGCGATTTTGTGGAAGAACGGTGTCGTTGTTTCAATCAACTCGGATTCGGACGAAAGGATGCGTCGTTTGAATCTGGACGCGGCGAAAGTTGAAAAATACGGCGGCGTTCCCGAAGAAGAAGCCTTGAAAATGATTACGCTCAACGCGGCGAAGCAATTAGGCATTGACAAACGCACGGGTTCAATCGAGATCGGGAAAGATGCCGACATCGTAATTTGGTCGGCACACCCATTTAGCGTCTATTCACACCCCGAAATGACGATCAT
>JANOXW010000476.1:0-3167 GCA_031418635.1 Acidobacteriota bacterium | reverse complement strand
TCCGCTCGAAGCGGCAATCGCGGCGGGCGAAACTCCTTCGCCGGAAATGGTTGCAGCCGCGCCGAAAAAAGGCTCGCTCAAACCTGTCGTCGCTCTCGCTTGTTTGTCGGAGATTGTCGTGCTTTTCGCCTTTATCGTTTTATTTGCGGGCATAGTCAAAGAAAGCGAATGGATACCGCTCGAAAAATCGCCCGAAATTTTGGCGGAACGCTCCGCTTCGATTTTGAAAAAAATCGGTTATACAAATACGCCAGTTGATATTGATTACGGAATTGGCGATAACACCCGCGAATATTACAGCTACGCGGCTGATGAATCTGCTGACCGTCGGGACAGAATGCGAAGCGGTCAGCCCGCCGTAATTTATTTCTGGCATCGCACCAGCCCGCGCTATCTCGAACCTTTGCAAACTGAAACGGTTTTTCCGAACGACCCGCCAAATGATGTCGCCGGAATGACGAAAGTTTTTTTGGACACACGCGGAAGGCTTCTCGAATTAAACGTCGTGCCGCCGCAGGTAATCGATAAAACCACGCCGAAAGGCGAAGTTGATTGGGCGATACTGTTCACGGAAGCGGGTTTGGATATTCGCAATTACCGGCAAACCGCATCAAATTGGACTTCGCCCGTTTTTGCCGACGCGAGTCTTTCTTGGGAAGGCAAGCACGTTGACCACGCGGAAATTCCCGTCCACATCGAAGCCGCCGCTTATCAGGGCAAGCCGGTCTATTTTCAAATCGTCGCGCCGTGGGATAAACCTCTTCGACAGGAAGAAACCTTTTCGACCTCCGCCCGCACAGCCGCCGGCGTGATTTTGATTCTGGTTTTTTTGAGCGTCGTCGTCGTCGGGATTTTTCTCGCTCGCCGCAATTTCCGGCAAGGGCGAAGCGATACGAAAGGCGCGTTCAAGGTTTCGCTTTTTACTTTTCTGGTCTCTTTGACGGCGAGCCTGCTCGTCGCCGACCACATCCCGTCTTTGTTCCGCGAACTGCCGATTCTTTTTACAATAGTCGGGGATTCGCTTTTTTCCGCCGCGCTGATCGGGCTGATTTATTTCGCCCTCGAACCTTACGTTCGCCGCCGCTGGTCGAGCCTGATAATTTCGTGGAGTCGTCTGCTGGCGGGCGATTGGCGCGATCCGCTCGTCGGGCGCGACATCCTCGTCGGCGGAATGCTCGGAGTCGCGCATACGTTTGTGATTTATTTGATATTTCTTTTACCGCATTGGCTCGGCATCACGACAATGCCAAACCCGGGCACTAATATTTCGTATGTTGAAAGTTTTAAATATCTTTGGGCAAATGCTTTGATGTCATCGGTGAGCGGGATTTTTATCGCGTTCGGGATGATGCTTTTTTTGGTCCTGCTGGTAACTATTTTCAGAAAACAATGGCTGGCGAAAGCCGTCTTTGGGACGCTGAATTTTTCGATTATAGTTTTGGCTTTTGGAAGTCAGGGACATTGGACTGGCTGGATCGGAACGGCTCTAATTGCCACTATCATAATTATCTGCATCGGTCGTTTTGGGCTACTCGCAATGATTTCATTTCAGGTTTTTTTCGATTTAAGTTTTCACAACGCACTTTCGGCAAATAGTTCAAACTGGTATTTCGGCAATACGATTTTTTCGGCAGTCGTGATCCTCGGTTTGGCAATTTATGGTTTTTACATCTCGACTGCCGGACAAAAGGTTTTTGAAGCGAAATTTTTAAAAGATGTCGAAGATTAAAAGGAGAGATTATTAACGGATAAAAGATTGAAAATTATTGCGACATTATTGTTACGCAACTTGGCGGAAGATGTCAAGAAAATAAGGAAATAAACAGACGCGGCGGAAACGAAAAAGAGTGGCGTTTGATTGCCACTCTTGAACAGGTTGATTGTCAACTTTGTTAGTTTGACTTGTATAAATCGGGGAATTGCTTTTGCAGGTTTTCTACTTTTGGCTGGTCGTTGATGACAATATACCGTTCATTCGGATGTTGCGCGAGATAATTTTGATGATAATCTTCGGCGTTGTAGAAATCTTTGAGCGGCGAGATTTGCGTTACAATCGGGCGCGGGAAAACTTTGTCGGCGGTCAGTTTGGCGATGAACTTTTCGGCGGACTGCTTTTGTTCATCATTGGCATAAAAGATTGCCGAACGATATTGTGTGCCGCGGTCAGGTCCTTGACGGTTGAGTTCGGTCGGGTCGTGCGCCACCGCAAAAAATACTTTGAGCAGTTGCTCATACGAAACTCTTGTTGGATCGAAAGTAATCTTGACTGATTCGGCGTGTCCGCTGTCGCCGTCGCTGACAATTTCGTAATCAGCCGTATTCGCGTCGCCGCCGGAATATCCGCTGGTTACATCGCTGACACCTTTGATATGTTCAAAGACTGCTTCCAATCCCCAAAAACAACCGCCCGCAAACACAGCAGTTTGCTCATCTTTCGAGGTTGGCAAGTTTGTTTTTACTATCGCCGGAGTCGGCGTGGCGATGTTGCGTTTAGAAGAACTTTCAACCACGCCGCAAGCCGTCGCTGCACCACATAATAAAACGAAAAGAAATTTGAAATAATTAAAAAACATAATCTTTACCGATACTTATCCAATATTAAATTCTATCAATTCTAAAATACTGAGGAAAGCAAAAATTATTCCCAAATCATCGTGTGCGCCTATAAATTTGCTTGTAATTGAACTGTTGAGAAGTAAAGATTTTGTCGAAATTCAGACGAAACATTTTAACGAAAAAAGCGGTCATAAAACCGCCTTATCAAATGGATTTGAATTTTATTAAATCGAAGCCGCGATTGCTTCATCAAAAATTTCAAGCGCGACATCCACGTTTTCTTTGGTCAAAATCAACGGTGGCGACCAGCGAATCGTGGAAGTTCCGCAACCTAAGATAATCAAACCGCGATTGAAACACGCCATTTCGATTCTATCGCGCAATTCTGCGTCGGGTTCGCCGTTGTCTTTGATAAATTCAACGCCGAGCATCATTCCCAAACCGCGCACGTCGCCGATCTGACGGTATTTTTCTTGGAGATTGCGTAATCCCGCTTCGAGATATTTGCCGACATTGGCGGCGTTTTCGACTAAACCGTTTTGCAGTAATTCAATCGTCTTCAATGCTGACGCGATGCAAACCGGATTTCCGCCGAAAGTAGAAGCGTGTGC
>JANOXW010000475.1:0-2464 GCA_031418635.1 Acidobacteriota bacterium | reverse complement strand
TGCTGTAAATCCCTGACTAAAATATTCGCATCCGACACCTAAACCCGATTTTAGTTTTATACTTTCTTCCCACAAAACTTTGCGCGTCGCCCGCACAAAACTTTCATCTATTCTAACGATAAAAGGTTCGGGCGTTTCAATCCCGAATTCTCTTGCCAACAAATTTCCAAGAATCTCACAGTATAAATCAAGATTGGTAATTCGTGGAAGACCATTAGCTTTTACGAGCAGAGTTTTTCTGACAGGGATATTTTCATCGCTATATTCGCATTCAATAACCAGAGGTTTTGTTGTTCCGTTTCGCTTTATTTCAACGAAACCAAGAGCATCACATTTAATCAACAAAGTGAGATTCTCCTTTTCAAATTTGCAGATTTATTCATAAATACCAATAAAATAAATTACTATTCAACTAATCTTTTCAATTTTATCACGCAACCAATTTTCAATATCGTCAACTTTCCAAGCATCCGATTCGACGGCTAAAGACATTTCATACAAATCTCTTGAAGTTGCGGTTAGCTCAAAACCGTTACGAAACAAAAATTCTTCCATCAAAAAACTCGCTGTTCGTTTATTTCCGCCTGTCCACGGATGACTTTTTATCAATCCGAAAATAAGTGTTGCAGATTGACGGATGATGTCGGCGTTTTCATAAATTGCCGCGTGTTTCGGACGCGCTAGAGCAGATTCAATTAAATCGCGGCTGTCAACGCCAAAACGAGTTTCGCCCCAAATTTTCATCAAAGCAAAATGCAAATCAACGGCTTCGATGTAATCAATGTAAGCAACATTTTTAGCCGTCAATTTCCTGTATCTCCTTCATAAAATCGCCATATTTTCCAATGAATCTTTCAGCAGATTTTTTCGCTTTTTCCGACGGATGAATATATGAAGTAATGATTCCGCTGTTTTTAAAGGTTAAGCTGACAAGTGTTCCTTCGGCAAAACCTTCTTTTTGACAAATTTCAGATGGAAGTTCCAAAATCCAAGTGTCTTTTTCACATTTGACAGTTTTTAATTCAGTGACTTCTTCTAAAGTTTCAATCATCATTAAATCTCCATTTTTATTACTTTATCACGCAACCAATTTTTAATCTCGTCAATTTTCCAAGCGTTCGATTCGACAGCTAAAACCATAATTTCTTTCAGCCTCTCAAAAAGTGCGTGGTCTTCAAGAAGAATCTGTTTTCCGATTTTCTGCATTTTTTCCGAAGGCGGCGCAATAAATTTCGTTTGGATTCCGCCATTTTTGATAGTCATACTAACCAAAGTGTTTTCCGCCAAACCTTCGCGCTGACAAACTTCTCTTGGCAACACATTTATTTTCCACTCATAATCAGTTTGGCAATCGTCTGTAATTGCATATTTGATGTGCCTTCGTAGATTGCGCCGATTTTTGAGTCGCGCCAAAATTTTTCGACGGGATAATCTTTGACGTAGCCGTAACCGCCGAAGAGTTCGATGGCTTTTGATGAAACTTTTTCGGCGACACGCGACGAATAAACTTTTGCCATCGCCGATTCTTTTAAGAAAGGTTTGCCTGCGTCTTTTAATCGTGCGGCGTTGTAAACCAACAATCGGGCGGCTTCGATGTCAATCGCCATTTCTGCGAGTTGGAATTGGACGGCTTGGAATTGGTTGATTGATTGTCCAAACTGTTCGCGTTCGTTGGTGTAATTTAACGCCGCTTCAAACGCGCCTTGGGCAATTCCGACCATTTGTGCGCCGATGCCGATTCTGCCTTCGTTGAGCGTTTCAATCGAAACTTTGTAGCCTTTGCCGACTTCGCCTAAGACATTTTCTTTTGGAACTTGGCAATTATCGAAGATCAATTCGGTAGTCGAACTTGCACGAATGCCGAGTTTGTCTTCCTTTTTGCCGACGGTAAAACCTTCAAAACCTTTTTCGACGATAAACGCCGTGATGCCTTTGTAACCCGCATTTGTATCAACGGTGGCAAAAACGATAAAAAATTCGGCTTCGTTGCCGTTAGTGATCCAGAGTTTTTGACCGTTCAGCGCGTAAAAATCGCCGTTGTCCGTCGCACGAGTTTTCAGCGCGAAAGCGTCCGAACCCGAACTTGCTTCGCTCAAAGCATACGCGCCGACTTTTGATTCAGCCATTTGCGTCAGATACTTTTTCTTTTGCGCGTCGTTTGCCCAACGAATCAGCGCATTCGTCACCAAAGTATTATGCACATCAACAAATACGGAGATCGAAGCATCAACTCGCGCCAATTCTTCAATCGCTAAAATCGCGTTAAAAATCGTCGAACCCGCGCCGCCGTATTCTTCGGGCGATTCGATTGCCATCAAACCGAGTTCAAAACATTGCTTGATCAAATCTTGGTCGAGTTTGCCGTCGTGTTCCATCTTTTCGACTCGCGGACGAACTTCGCCTTCGGCAAATTCACGGATTGCGGCGCGAAATTGTTCTTCTTCTTCGGAAAAAATAGTTAAAG
>JANOXW010000474.1:0-3813 GCA_031418635.1 Acidobacteriota bacterium | reverse complement strand
CCCGCCGGCGAAGGCGCAGGCTACGCGGGCGGAATTCTCTCCGCCGGAATTGACGGCATCAAAGCCGCCGAATCAGTTGCGCTGAATATCTTACAGGACAGTTAATCAATAATTAATGTTTGATTATAAATTGTATGAAATTAATTTTGACAGCAGTAGAAAAATCGCTTGCCGATGCTTGGCAAAAATTCTGTGGTGATTTGGATTTTGTAACCGTTCATCAAGGTTCGATTCTTGATGTTGAATGCGATGCGGTTGTTAGTCCGGCGAATAGTTTCGGATTTATGGACGGCGGAATTGATGCGATTTATTTGTCATATTTCGGTTACGACATTCAAATGCGAGTTCGGCAACATATTTTTGAACATCATCACGGCGAATTAGTTGTTGGAAACGCCGATGTCGTTGAAACGAATAATCAATCAATTTCTTTTCTTATAATTGCGCCGACGATGCGCGTGCCGATGATTTTGAATGACACGGTTAATCCATATTTAGCGGCGCGAGCAATTTTTAATCTCGTCAAATACAAATCTTTTGTTTCAGGTTCATTAAAAGGTGAACCGATTTCCGAACACATTAAAACCGTTGCGTTGCCGGGATTAGGAACAGGTGTCGGACGAGTTGGCTTTAATACTTGTGCAAATCAAGTGCGAATAGCAATTAATGATGTTTTGTTGGAAGAATACACAATGCCGCAATCTTGGGCAGAAGCGTCGGAAAGGCATCAACTTCTATATACGAATAAATTAAAACGCCTTCAATATTAATCGTTTGAACATCCTCGTGGATTTCAGATTTCAAGTTTTCATACAAAAACGTCTTGTTATAAATTCATTATTCCCTTGTTATAAATTCATTATTCCGATAAAATCATTGCCAAAATGACTAAACAAAAACGATTTTCCCTAGTTTTAATCAAACCTTCGCATTACGACGATGACGGTTATGTGATTCAATGGTTTCGTTCGGCGATTCCGGCGAATTCGCTGGCGTGTCTTTACGGTTTGGCGTTGGAATGTGCGGAAGAAAAGATTTTGGGCGACGATGTTGCGCTCGAAATTCACGCTTTTGACGAAACAAATACGAACATTAGGCTAAAAAATATCGTGTCGCTGATTACATCGGCGGATGACGGAATCGTGATGTTGGTTGGAGTTCAATCGAATCAATTTCCGCGTGCGCTCGATATGGCAAAGGTTTTGCGCGAAAAAAATATTAAGGTCGCCATCGGTGGTTTTCACGTTTCGGGAACGATGGCGATGTTGAAGGAACGCGACGCGCACGTTCAAGCGGCGTTAGATTTGGGCGTAACGCTTTTTGCGGGCGAAGCGGAAGGTCGGCTCGGACAAGTTTTGATTGATGCGGCAAATGATGAACTTCCTGAAATTTATAATTTTATGGACGATTTGCCGAACATCAAAAATGTCGCCACACCTTTGCTTCCGGCGGAAAGAGTTCATTTGACGGCGGGCGCGACAACGAGTTTTGATGCGGGGCGCGGTTGTCCGTTTGCGTGTTCGTTCTGCACGATCATCAATGTTCAAGGGAGAAAATCGCGGCGGCGTTCGCCCGAAGATATTGAAAAACTGATTCGTGCCAACGTCGCGCAAGGTCTTCATTCATTTTTTATCACCGACGACAATTTTGCGCGGAACAAAGATTGGGAAATAATTTTAGACAAACTGATCGAATTGCGCGAAGTCGAAAAACTGAACATCAGCTTTATCATTCAAGTTGATACTTTGTGTCATAAACTGCCGAATTTCATCGAAAAATCGAAACGTGCCGGTGTCAAAAGAGTTTTTATCGGCTTAGAAAACATCAATCCCGAATCGCTGCTCGGCGCAAGCAAACGGCAGAACAAAATCACCGATTACCGCGCAATGTTATTGGCGTGGAAAAAGGTCGGCATCGTTACTTATTGCGGTTATATTTTAGGTTTTCCGAACGACACGCAGGAATCAATTCTGCACGACATCGAAATTATTAAAAAAGAATTGCCCGTTGACTTGCTCGAATTTTTTTATCTGACACCGCTTCCGGGTTCGGAAGACCATAAAAAACTGCACGAAGCCGGCATTGCGATGGACGCGGATTTGAACAAATACGACCTCAATCACGCCGTTACCGCGCATCCGAAAATGTCGCGGGAGAATTGGGAAGAAACGTATCGCGCCGCGTGGGAAAATTACTACACCGACGCGCATATCGAAACCGTTTTGCGTCGCGCTATCGCCACGGGAACAAGCCCGGGCAAGACGATGTTTTTTATCACTTGGTTCAAAGGCTGTATTGACATCGAGGGAATTCACCCACTCGAAGGCGGTTTTTTGCGCCGCAAGGAGCGCACTTCGCGCCGTTCAAATTTGCCGCTTGAAAATCCTTTACTCTTTTATCCGAAATCTTTAGCAGAAGTTTTGTGGAAGCAATTCAGATGGATCTCGCTCTATCTACGCTTGCGTCTGATTTATCGCAAAGTCCGCAACGACCCGAAAAAATTGGACTATATGGATTTGGCGTTAGAACCCGTAACCGACGACGAACTCGAAACCCGCGAACTTTTCCAATCGGAAGCCGCGCTTGAATTTCTCAATAAAGTCAATCGCAACGAAAAAGCGCGACACGGAGAAACGGTTTAATTGATTAAGTCCGCCGGACTTCTCACGCCCAAACGGTGTTGATTCAAAACGTGCGTGTAAATCATCGTCGTTGTCAATTCTTTGTGTCCGAGCAGTTCTTGAATCGTGCGAATATCGTAGCCGTCTTGGAGCAGATGCGTCGCAAATGAATGACGAAGCGTGTGCGGACTTGCCGCTTTTGCAATGCGGCTTTTTCGCATAATTTCCTTAAACGGTTTTTGCAAACTCGCCGGCGAAACGTGATGTCGTCCTTTCAAGCCCGTTCGCGGATTTTCGCTCAAACTCTTTGACGGAAAAACATACTGCCAACCAAATTCTGTCTGAGCATTCGGATATTTTCTTGCCAGCGCAAACGGCATCTCAACCAGTCCGAGTCCGTGCCGCAAATCCTGTTCGTGCAATTTTTTCGACGTTTCAATCTGTTTCTGAAGTGGCTCAATCAACTTTGTCGGCATCACGGTAAATCTGTCATTGCCGCCTTTGCCGTCGCGCACCGTTATCTGCCGATAACCGAAATCCAAATCCTTCACGCGCAGACGCAAAGCCTCGATAAGGCGCAAACCCGAACCGTAAAGCAAATTTCCGATCAGCCAATTTGTTCCTTTAAGTTGGTCGAGAACCAATCTGACTTCTTCTTTTGTCAAAACCACCGGAACGCGCTCCGACTTTTTGGCAGGAGTAAATTCTTCGAGCCACGGCAGATTGATTTTCAAAACCTCTTTATAAAGAAACAACAGCGCGGCAAGAGCCTGATTTTGCGTTGAAGCCGCAACCGTTCGCTCAACCGCCAAATGAGTCAAAAAAGCCTCGACCTCAGCTGCTCCCATATCTTTCGGATGAGTGATTTTATGAAAGTAAATATACTTCCGTATCCAATAGATATAAATTTTCTCAGTTTCATAGCTATAATGCCGGACACGCATCACATTACGAACCTCATCAAGTAGTTTTGACATAGCATTTTAGAAAGTCTGGTTTAATTTATTTAACGGAATTTTTATTTAACGGAATTATCAACCCGATTATTTCCGAAAGTCAAATAAACTATTGACTTTTATTCTGGAAAAGGCGTATAAATAATTCGGTATAAGAAAACTGAAATGCAGTTCAATACAAAGTTGGGTCAGACAGCCGATGCAACTTGTGAGCGAAAGACGGGTCGCCAACACCT
>JANOXW010000473.1:0-1638 GCA_031418635.1 Acidobacteriota bacterium | reverse complement strand
CGATGTCGAGCGACTTTCACGCGATTACAAAACTTTTATCGAGCAGATTAATAGATCAAAAATCCCGATTTTGTTAGGTGGCAAAGCCTTTAAAGATGAACAAATTCGCCGGCGTTTTCCCGCCCGCCGCTACCTCCAAAGTTTCACTGAAACGGCGGAATTTACGCGCTGTCTCTGATAATCAATTTTTCAAATTCAAGAAATAAGAGCCACAGAAAAGGACAAAAAACATAAAAGATTTTTTAAGTTTTTTTGCGAATTCTGTGCCTTTTTGTAGCTGTTTTTCTTAATCTGAACCAGATTTTATAACCCGTAAAACTTCCGCAATGCTCCACGCTTGCGCGATACAGCCGCGTGGCGCGTGCGGTGCGTCGGCATCGAAAATTTCGGAAATTTGTCCGATTCCCGCTTCGCCCAAATGATTCCTAAAGCCTTCTAAAATTTCGTTAACGCGCTCCTCGATTTTGCGCCCGTTGGGGTTGACTTTGCGAAAAGCGTCAATATATGCGCCCGTCAGCCACGCCCAAACCGTGCCTTGATGATAGGCGGAATCGCGCTTCAAAGGACTACCAATGTAAATCGGACAATAGTGGGAATCTTTCGGCGAAAGCGAACGCAAACCGACGGTTGTTAAGAGTTCGGTTTCGACCTTTTTCACGATTTTTTGCGCCTTTCCGATGCTCACCATTGTATTCGGCAAACTCACCGCGAAAAGCTGATTCGGTCTAATCGAAGCGTCTTTTTCGTCGCCGTCAATTACGTCATATAAACATTCTGCTTCGGCGTTCCAAAAATTTTTATTAAAACTTTTCTTCGCTGTATTCGCTATTTCCAAATATTTTTCCTTGTCTTTTTTATCACCGAATCTGTCCGCAAAATCCGCCATAATGCACAGCGCATTATACCAAAGTGCCTGAATCTCAACGGCTTTGCCCGTGCGCGGCGTTACCACCCAATCGCCGATTTTCGCGTCCATCCAAGTTAATTGCACATCTTTTTCGCCCGCGTAAAGAAGTCCGTCCGTGTCGAGATGAATTTGATAACGTGTTCCGTGAACGTGCCAAAGTATGACGTTGACGAGTTTTTTGTAGAGATTTTCGCAGACAAAATCATAATCATTCGTCTTTTCGGCAAAGGCGCGAACCGCTTCGACATACCAAAGCGTTGCGTCAACCGTATTATATTCGGCTTCGTCGTCCGCGTCGGGAAAACGATTCGGCAACATTCCTTCGGAAAGATGTTCGGCAAATTCTAAGAGAATACTTTTCGCAATCTCGACGCGATTTGTCGCCAAAGTCAATCCGTTAAGCGCAATCATTGTGTCGCGTCCCCAATCGGAAAACCAATGATAACCGGCAATCACGGTTTTGCCCGCGCCGCGCGAAACGATAAATTGGTCAGCCGCAAGAACGAGTTGTTTAGTAAAATCGTCTTTCGCGTCAGCAGTTTTTATCAACGCCTCGCGCCGTTCGATTTCACTTTTGTCAAAATTTGCGATTTCGGAAATGTTTTGCGGTTCAGTCGAAGCGATAACGATTGCCGCGTCATTTAAGTCGAATTTTAAACTAAACGGCTGAAACAAATCTTCCAAAAAATCAAAGCCGCGCTCTTTTTCGATGGCGTATTCAAAATTTCGAT
>JANOXW010000472.1:0-4519 GCA_031418635.1 Acidobacteriota bacterium | reverse complement strand
GCCAAAATGCTGTTCTTGCTGACCAGCATTCGATAAATTGTGTTTCAAAATTTGGCTTGACGCGCCACCGATAAAGAACGACAAACATTTTTCTACCCCAAATTTCTTTTGATAATTTCCGCTAAATAATTTGCCTGTGCTTCAATTTTCGTCTGATTTTCGCCTTCAATCATTACTCGCGCCAGATTTTCCGTGCCTGAATAACGCAATAACAAGCGTCCTTGTGTGCCGAGTTCGACTTCGATTTTTTTCGCGTTTTCGGCAATTTCCACCACGTCTTCAAACGGCAGTTTTTCGCGGACTTTGACGTTGACCAAAATCTGCGGAAATTGTGTATATCCGTCGGTCATTTCCGACAGAGATTTACCGTTTTCTGACAAAGCCTCAAGCAATCGCAAAGCCGTGAACATTCCATCGCCGACCAGACTTTGCTGTGGAAAGATAATATGTCCCGATTGTTCGCCGCCGACGGCGGAATTTGTTTCGATAAGTTTCTGCAAAACGTATTTGTCGCCAACCGCCGTGCGTAAAAGTTTGATGTTTTGTTTGTCAAGCGCGACTTCCAAACCGATATTGCTCATCACGGTTGCGACAACGGTTTGATTATTCAGTTTTCCTTGATTATTCAGATGGTTTGCCATAATCCAAAGAACCGCATCGCCATCCACCAAATTTCCTTTTTCGTCAACAAACAAAGACCGATCAGCGTCGCCGTCAAATGCCACACCGAAATTAGCATTTTCGTCTAAAACTTTTTTTTGCAGTTTTTCAAGATGAAGCGAACCGCAATTTTCGTTGATATTTCTGGCGTCAGGTTGGCAATTTATCGCTGTAATATCCGCACCGAATTTCTGAAAAAGTGTCGGCGCAAGATTAGAAGCCGCGCCATTAGCGCAATCCATTACGATTTTGAAATGTTTGAGCGAAAGCGTTTTGAACTCATCTGCCAAATAATTTAAATAACTTTCTTGATAACAATATGCCTTAGAGTTTTCGGCTTCAAACTCAGAATTCAGAATTTGGAATTTGGAATTTGGAGATTGAAAAATGTCTTTCTCAATCTCCCGTTCAATTGCTTCGTCAATTTTTTTGCCTGTCGGTAAAAAGATTTTGATACCGTTATCCTGAAACGGATTGTGCGACGCGCTAATCACGATTCCCGCGTCGAAGTCGAATTTCTTAGTCAAAAATGCTACGCCCGGCGTAGTGATAACTTCGGCTGATTCGCAGTTTGCGTCC
This sequence comes from Acidobacteriota bacterium, assembly GCA_031418635.1. GTDB lineage: Bacteria > Acidobacteriota > Blastocatellia > Pyrinomonadales > Pyrinomonadaceae. The sequence continues at coordinate 3,280 of JANOXW010000472.1, read as the reverse complement.
GCCGAAACTGCACCGCGACAAAACGCATTTTCAATCCACGCGCCCGATTCGCGTGTGTCTCGTCCCGTAATAAATTGCGGTTGTCTGCCGAGTTTTTCGCAAAATTGCCGCGCTAAAGAACCGCCGATTATCTCGATTGTTTTTTCATCAAGCGGAAACTCGCCAGCTTCGGCGCGTATTCCGTCTGTTCCAAAAAGTTTTTTCATAAGATTATTCGTAAAAATGAAATTTTAGTTATACCGCAAAACTTGCTGTAAGAACAAATCAAACTAACCATAACAAAAATTTGTCGAATCCATAAGTTTTTCTCGCAACATTTGACAACCTTTTATCTAATAAGCGAATCTTTATAAGTGCGGAAAACCAAACGTCCGCAGTTTTCGTCGAGATTCACGGATTTTGCTCGAAAATTATCAAATCTCCCGCAAGAAATATTATGAAATCAAACATTTTAATCGGATTCGTCGTCTTAATAAGTTCAATCATCAGCGCATTTTCCCAAGAAAAACCGATGCCGCCGACTGAACGTCCGCGGGTTATCATTACTACACCGACACCAACGCTAACACCGACACCAAAAATCGTCGTCGCAACGCCTCCGCCAACCCCGACTCCGATGACAAATAATCCTTCATTAATCGCGCCACCCGTAACGACTTCGCCGACATTTTACAAACCATTGAGTTTGAAACAAATCAAAAGCAAAATCGAAGAAGCCAAACGGCAGATGCAAGCGCGTCCGATTCCGACGGCTTTGACCGACAGCTTTTTGATAACCGACGTTATCCGCATTGCATTTTACGATTATAAAACCGCGCAAATTGATTATATCGTGATGGCGAAACAGGCGTTTTTAGCCAAAGAAACGGAAACAGCGACGACAACTTCAAGTGGCAAAGTTGTGAGAGTTAAAAATATTCGCGCCAACGGTGTGAATACGCCAATTTTGATCGTTGATACGGAAAACAAAGCACATTTGCCTTTGATGGTGCAATATCCGGTTGAGCGCGACGGCGCGTTTTACGAAATGGCTTTTTATATTTCGACGCATCCGGGCATCGTTACGCCGGAAGTTGTCAACGCGGGGAAGATTTATATCAGAAATATTTTAGACGTGGCGCGGGAAAATTTGCGAAAGAAAAGCGTCTATATTTCACCGCAAATTACTGATATGGCGGAACGCCTCGCCATTGTCGAGCATGTTGACCATCAGCGTTTTCAAACCGAATATCAGCTCAATATTTTCAACGACATTTACGCGCTGTATGCGCTTAACGAAGGTCAAACGTATCGTTATTCGGTCAGTTCGGCGGGCGCGGGCGGAATGGTACAGATGATTCCGGCGACTTATCGCCTTATTCGCTCACGTTATTACAATGTCAATTTGATGCCTGATTTTGTTGAAGGAATGCGAAATCACGTCAACGCCGCGCAAGCGATGTTGCTCTATATGCAGATGACTTGGGACGATTTGATTATTAACGACACGGTTTCGGGCGCGATTGAAAGCGGAATTGCCAAACCTGCCGAGTTGATGTCGGCTGGTTACAATTCAAATCCGTCAAAATTAGCCGGTTATATTCGGCGCGGCGGTGCAAATTGGAAAAATCTGATTCCGCGTGAAACGAAAATTTATCTGCAAATCAACGCCTCAATGGATAAATATGTGTCCGTGAATCCGCGAACAAAATAATAAAGTTCGGAGTTTAGAGTTCAGAGTTTCAGGTTAAAAACACGCTTGTCTTGAACTCCGCACTCTAAACTCCGCACTCTAAACTCTGAAATTCTTTCCGCACATCAGCGAAACTTTTTCCGACTAGATTTTCGTTGACAAAAAAGTGATTGTTCGTAACTTCTCGAATAGCAAACGATGGAATTTCAAAATTTTGCAGTTCTTCGATGCTGTCAAAGACGACTTTTGCCGTATTCAAACCCCACAGTTTGCCGATAAAAACGTCGAGTTCGAGTTGGTTATCGCAAAGCGCGTAATAATAACGGTTTTTGCGTATTTCTCTGCCTTCAAATTGTTCAAAAACGTGGTATTCGGCTTCATTCAAAAACATTTCCGCGACTTTCCACATTGATAAATCGTTTTCGTCCGGCAGAAAGCGATGCTCTAAAATCCAACTCCACTTTTTTGTTTCGGGAACGCGCACCGAACGCAGACGAAGCCGCGTTTTTTCGATGTAATTATCAAAAATTTGCAGGTGACTGCTGGCTCTCGTCAAAGGTTCGGGCAAGTCTTGAATCAAAAAAACGCGCCGTAATTCGCTCTTGTAAGTTCTGTCTATCATTTGCTTCCTTGTTTTTTTGTATTATACTTTTTTCTTTTTCTAATAATTTAATTACAGATTTTAACAATTCAGGAGATAATAATGCGTTTGAACATTACATTTTTTACGACAATTTTTATTTTGACACTTTTTTTGAACGGTTGCACGAGTTCAACCGAAACGACAAATTCAAATACGGCAAATAAGCCTACAAATGTTGCAAATGCCAACACCAACAATCCATTAGAAACGACCAAAAAGCCCGAAACTGCGACGACCAATAACGCGCCGACGCTTGCGCCAGTCGTGGACGCATATTACGCTGCTTTGCTGAAAAAAGATGAAGCGGGCGCGAAAAAAGTCCTCTCACAATCAGCGATAAAGTATTGGTTGGAAGAAAAAAGCGAAGACCTGCCAACACTCTTGGCAATTTTGGAAGACAACGAAGCACCTGTCGAAGTAAAACGCGAAGTCCGCAATGAAAAAATCACGGGCGAAACCGCAGTTGCCGAAATCAGAGGCGGAAGTTTAGGCGTGTGGACACCGATTGCCTTTGTCAAAGAAAATGGTGAATGGAAATTTGCCTCGCCGAAAGACAGCCTTTCGCTTCAAGAAACGGGTAACAAGTAGGCAGTAGCAGTTGGCAGAAATACAAAATCCAAACATCACACTATAATCTGAAAGGTGAATCTCCTTACTGCCAACTGCCAACTGCTCTGCTACTGCTTACCACCAACTGCCAACTGTTTATACGGTGGAAGCGTTACGCGGGCGCGTGGTTCTTTTTTCAAGCCTAATGCCCAATCCGCTTGCATTAGAGTATGAATATCGCGTGTTCCTTCGTAGATAATCGCGGCTTTGCAGTTTCGCAGATAGCGTTCGACGGGATAATCGTTGGTATAGCCGTTTGCGCCGTGAATTTCAATCGCCATTGATGCGGCTTTTTCACTGCGAATCGTGGCTTGCCATTTTGCCAAACTCGCGGCTTTTGCCGAAGGTTTTCCTTC
>JANOXW010000471.1:0-7243 GCA_031418635.1 Acidobacteriota bacterium | reverse complement strand
CCGGACCGATTAAAACCGATTTTTATGACCGTTCACAAGATTTGACGACGAAAGAAGGCTTGACGGCTTATGACCATTTTATTGATAAAGCCTTGCCGAATATGCAAAAAGCCGGAGCCGACGCGCCCGACGGTTCGGTTGTTGCCGAAACGATTTACACCGCCGTAACCGACGACAGTTGGAAAATGCGTTACGCCGTCAACACCAAAGGAATTTTGCTGGCACGCAAACTTCTGCCCGACAGCCTGTTTTTCGCCGTCGTCAGAAATGCGCTTGTAAAATAAAAAAACGGCTTGGGATTAACCAAACCGTTTTCAATCAAATTCGATAAACATTTACGGAGTCGGTGCTTTTTTCTTGGGGTTTTTGTATTCGCTTTTCTTTTTGAGTCCGACGGTTTGCACTTGGTCGGAGCTTTCGCCGTATTGCGCTTTGACCTGAATTTTCGCATTGCGGACATAATCGTGAAACGCCCATTCGTCAATCACCGATTGGTCGCGGCTTGCCATCGCCACCGCATTGTCCTGCACTTCTTTGGTTTGACTTGCCTCCATCGTCGCTTTCATCGTCGCGCCTTTTGCCATCGCATAATTCGCATTTGCCGGCGCATAATCCGTCAAACTTTTCAAACCTGCATAAGAATCAAGGTCGTCCTGCAAATCCGACGGACGCATTCGGCGTGTGTTTTTATCTGCCATTGTATTTAATCTCCTAAAATTTTATTAGATTTTCACTTTGATAGTGAAGAATCAAACATCAGACGAAGCAAAATTAAAAAATTGCGTTCCTGCGCCGAATAATTCCTTTCCCGCCAACAAATATTCCTTTCCAACCAAGCGATGTTCCCTTCCTACCAAGCGTGGTTTCTTTCTATCCAAGCAATGTTCCTTTCTTACCAAGCGATGTTCCCTTGGTATTTCACAAAACAGCCAAGGAACTTCACGACGCACCAAAGGTATTTCACCAAACACCAAGCCTTCCCTAACTGACAACAAACCATCCAAAACCAAACTCTGACAATTCTGTCATAAGCCGGTGAGCATAAGTTTTCAGGTTTAACGAAAATCTATAAAATCCTTTAAATACCTGCTTTTACAAAGGTTTTAGATTTATTTTCATTATCCATTATCCGTTATCCATTTTGCATTACTGCGTCATAGACACAAAAAATGTTTGAATAATAAACCATAATTCCGTTGACTTTAAGTATTAAAGCGAGTATAAATAATCCGTATCTAAGGTTGTTCTGCCGAATCAATCGGCACAACCATAAGTTATACCTTAGATAACACTCAAAATTAAGCGTATTATCAAGTGTGTTGGTGTTAATAAATAGTTATGCCGTTTCTTGAGGATGAAAGCCGTGAGTGAGCCAGAAAATTCAAATAGCAAACCACCAAGCAAAATTGTCCTTCCGCGTTGGATGGCTATTGCATTTGGTTTATTCGCTTGGTTCGTTGCGATTCCGCTCATACATAGTGCGCTTCCGTGGGCGATTTCGTTGCTTACGCCTCATTATGGTTGGACGGAAGGAAAACCCGGTATCTGGAATTTGTGCGGGCTGATTTTGATTGCATTCGCAGTTATATGCCTCATTTGGATTTTGGTTCTGGGTTTTGCTGAAACACCTGAGAAAGTTAAATTGGAGTGGAACTCTTCATTTCTGCTGATGCGGGGACCTTACGCCTTCACGCGCAATCCGATGTATGTTGCGGAACTTGGACTCTGGCTCGGTTGGGCGATTTTTTACGGTAGCATCCTCGTCTTTATCGGATTTGCGGTCTTGTTCGGCGTGATAAATTTTGTTGGTTTGCCGTATGAAGAACGAACTTTGGAGGAGCGATTCGGTGAAGTTTATCGCCAGTATAAGAGAACAGTTCCGCGTTGGCTCGGAAAGATTCGACGCTGATTTACGCCAAGAGAGGCGAGTTTTCTGAGTGCGTAATTCAAATCAACGGACGGCATAACAAGTCATTGGACGTGAGGGCGAAACAGCGACTTTCTTATCGTGTTGTCCGTTGAACTCAAACGGGCTTGGTGGCGGTTTCGCCCCACGTCAATTCCGCCGTTGGGCGGCTTCGCTTTTGCCTCGACGGTGTTAATATAGCAATGGGTGATAATTATGCAGAATACCGTTGAGCTAACGCTGGATTTACCGTCAAATTTGTCGAAAGACGAAGTGCAAACATTTCTGGCTGTCAAATTGTATGAAACAGAGCGTGTTTCTCTTGGACAAGCCGCAAAGTTAGCAGGCTTTTCAAAACGCGCTTTTATCGAGATTCTAGGGCGACATCAAGTTCCAGTTTTTAATTATTCTCCCGACGAGTTGCGTGAGGAATTAGGCTTGTGAAGGAAGCGGTAGTTTCTGACAGCACTTGTTTAATCGGGCTGGAACGAATCGGCAAGTTAAACATTTTGCCCGCACTTTTCGACCCGATAATGATTCCGCCCGAAGTTGAGCGCGAATTTGGAAGTGTGTTTTCGTGGCTGCAAATCGAAAATTTGACGAGCGGCGTGTTAGTCGCGGCTTTGCGAATGGTTGTTGATGCAGGTGAAGCCGAAGCTATCGCTTTAGCCAGCGAAAAAAGTTGTTTGTTAATTTCCGACGACAAACAAGCGCGTTCGGCGGCAAAACGTCTTGGTGTCGCAGTCATCGGAACAGTTGGCGTTTTGGTGCGAGCGAAACAAAGCGGCGTGATTTCGACACTCAAGCCAATTTTAGACGACCTTGAACTAAACAACTTTTTCATCAGTCGAGCGTTGCGTGAAGAAGCGTTAAAACTCGTCGGTGAATAACGCGCTGTCAAACAATGGACGTTACGGCGCGGGCAGCGACTTTCTTATCGCGTTGTTCGTTAAATTTTAGCAGTCATAACCGCGGTTTCGCCCCCGCGTTATCTAAACCATTAAATAAGCAAAATATTCCAACTACTTTTAATTTATACTTTTTACTTATTGTGCCTCTTTTTCGGCAAGTTCTGTCCAACGGTCTAAATCTTTTTCGAGTTTTTCAGTTAGTTTCTGCTGTTCGGTAAAGAGTTCGTGAACTTTGCCGGCTTCGGACGCATAGAGATTTAATTCGTTTTCGATTTCGGCTTGGCGTTTTTCGGCGGCGGCAATATCTGTTTCCAGCGTTTCGAGTTCGCGTTTTTCTTTGAAAGTTAATTTACGCGATTCGCCTTGAGATTTTTGATTGGTTTTCGGCTGGCTTGCCGCTTTCTTTTCTTCCGTTTTTTCGAGTTCTTCGCGTTCTTTATATTCCAGATACGCGCTGTAATTGCCCGCATATTCCCTGATTACACCGTCGCCTTCAAAGCGAAAAACATTGTCAATCGTGCGGTCGAGAAAATAGCGGTCGTGGCTGACAACAATCAACGCGCCCGCAAAATCGTCCAGATATTCTTCCAAAGCAATCAGCGTCGGAATGTCCAAATCGTTAGTCGGTTCGTCTAATAAAAGCACATTTGGCGCGTCCATCAAAATCTTGAGCAAATATAATCGTCGCCGTTCGCCGCCCGAAAGATTGCTAATGAAAGAATATTGGGCGGCTGGCGGAAAAAGAAATTTTTCGAGCATTTGTCCCGCCGTGATTTGATTTCCGTCAATGGTTTGCACATATTCCGCCGTTTCGCGGATGTAATCAATCACGCGCTGTTCGCCGTCTAAGGCGCGGCTTTCTTGGTCGTAATAACCGATGCGGACGGTTTGCCCGATTTCGATGTCGCCCGCGTCAGGCGTTATTCGTTCGGTTATCATTTCGAGCAGCGTCGTTTTGCCTGAACCGTTTGCGCCGATAATTCCGATGCGGTCGTCGCGTTTGAGAAGATACGTAAAATTATCCAGCAATTTTTGCTCGCCGTAAGATTTGGAAACATCGCGGAGTTCAATGATTTTTGAGCCTAACCGCTGTGCGCCAATGGCAATATCAATTTCCGATGCGGCTTTTTCCTTCGGTTGTGCGATTAAATCGTAAGCCGCGTTGACGCGCGATTTTGACTTGCGCGTGCGAGCCTTTGCGCCGCGCCGGAGCCACGCTAGTTCTTTTTTAACGAGTTGTTCGCGCTTGTGTCCTTCAACGGCGCGAAGTGTTTCCTGTTCTTCTTTTTTCTCAAGATAATAAGCGTAATTTCCGCTAAATTTCTGCACCGTGCCGCGGTCAATTTCAAAAATAAAGTTGGTTACACGGTCAAGAAAATAGCGGTCGTGCGTAACGAGCAGAAGTGCGCCCGCATAACGCGCCAAATAAGTTTCAAGCCATTCAATCGTGTCCGCATCGAGATGATTAGTAGGTTCATCGAGAATCAAAATATCGGGTTTGAAAATAAGTTCGTGCGCGAGGGCGACGCGCTTGCGCTGTCCGCCCGAAAGAGTTTTCATCTTCGCAGATGTGTCGTAAATACCGAGTTTATCAAGCACGATGCGAGCGTTTGTTTCGATTTCCCAACCGCCGCTTATTTCGAGTTCGTGTTGTAATTCGGAAACTTTCGCAAGCGATTTTTCGTCATTTTTTTGGCTGAGATTTTGACAGGCGATTTCATAATCACGCAAGAGTTTCATCACGCCCGAACTTGCCGCAAAAATCGTTTCCAAAACATTTGCGTTTTCATCAATCGGCGGATTTTGCGCCAAATACGCCAAAGTCTTGCCTTGTGTGCGTGTAACTTTTCCCGCGTCGGGCTGTTCCAAATCAGCAATCACGCGCAAAAGCGTCGTTTTGCCCGAACCGTTTGCGCCGATAATCCCGATTTTATCGTTTTCTTCAATGCCCAACGTAACATTTTCAAAAAGCGGTTTGATGCCGTAATTTTTACTAATGTTTTCAAGCGACAGAATATTCATACTGATTTGTCATATCTCTAACAAAATCAAAGGTAAAAAAGCGTAACGTCGCCAAAATGACGGCATTACGCTTTTCAATAATTTAAACTGACTACTAAATTTTACTTTTATTTTTTCTTCGCCGCGTCAATCTGCAAATCAACCTTGACCATATTATCAACCGCGAGTATGCCGTTGTCGAGCGTTTGACTCCACTTAACGCCGTAATCTTGACGATTTATCGTCGTTGTCGCGGCGATGCCGACGTGCATATTTCCGCGTTGATCTTTGATTATACCAACCATCGTGAACGGAATCGTGATTTGTTTGGTTACGCCCTTGAGCGTAAAATCGCCCGTAACTAAAAGGTTTTTGCCTTTTTTCTCGACCTTTGTGCTTTTGAAAGTCATTTCGGGAAATTTTTCGACTTCAAAAAAATCGGCTGTCCGCAAATGGTTGTCGCGTCCACCATTGCCCGTGTCAACGCTCGTAACTTTCGCCATAAATTCAACCGAAGATTTGGTTACATCTTTCGCGTCATAATTGATTGTGCCGGTAAAATCACGAAAAGCTCCCGGAATGTCGCTAACTCCGAAATGCTTTACCCTAAAGCCGATATAGGTATGCGCCTTGTCAAAACCATAAGCACCGTCGGTTTCGTCCGCTGTCGGTTTTACGTCAATCGCCCGCGAATTAAATTCGTCAGCGAAATTTACCAACGTCGAAGCGTTCGATGTTGTGCTAAAATTAAACATCGCAAACGCTAAAGCGATTGCGAAAATACCTGTTGCAAAAATAATTGTTCGTTTCATTTTGATTACTGCTCCTTTAAAATTTAAGGGTGTTGGAATAAAATTATAAACAAAAACTATTATGTTAGCGAGTAAGAAAAATGAATTGGGATACGCTAAAAGATTGGTTTCTTAGTTTGGGCGCGAATTACGGTGTCAATCCGTTTATTTTCGGTGCGATTTACGTTGGCGCAATTCCCTTTTTTTCGCTTTCGATTGCCTGGCTTATCAAAAATTACCGACAGGGAAAATCAATCGTTCTACCCGCAATGTTGGCGACGTTTTTCTTTATTTCAGCCTATATTTATCTTATCTTTGCCGGCAAAAATGTGCCATTTTGGGTTTATGGCGTAGTTATTTTGCTCGTTGTTTTCGGTGCTTACTCAACGCTGAAAAAAATTCGGCGTAAAATTGAGACGACAGATTAACACAAAGAGAATCAAAAGAGATGAAGAAGATGAAAAGGATATTAAATTCATAAAAATAATTTTTAATCCCTTTCATCCTCTTCATCCCTGTTAATTTTCTCCAATAAATTTTATGAGCGAAACCTACGATTTAATTGTTATCGGCGGCGGTTCTGCCGGATTGGTGGCGGCTGGCGGCGCGGCAATTTTGGGCGCACGAGTTGCTCTAATCGAAAAAAACAAACTCGGCGGCGATTGTCTTTACACGGGTTGTGTGCCGTCAAAATCTCTCATTCGCTCCGCCAAACTCGCGGCTGATATGCGAAATGCTGACAAATTCGGCTTTGAAATTCCTGATTTCAAATTCAAAAACGACAATTTTGCCTCGATTACTAACCGCGTTCAAAATGTCATCAAGGAAATTGAGCCACACGACGCGCCCGAAGTTTTCGAGAAAATGGGCGTTGAAGTCATTTTCGGCGCACCGAAATTTTTAAATTCACACGAAATTGAAGTAAAACTGCAAAATTCTGCCGAATCAAAAAAATTAAAAGCAAAGCGGTTCTGCATCGCAACTGGCTCAAGTCCATTTACACCGCCGATTGAAGGTCTTCACGAAACTGGATTTATTACCAACGAAGAGGTTTTTCATCTCAAAGATTTGCCCGAAAGATTAGTTGTTTTGGGTGGCGGCGCAATCGGCGTGGAACTCGGACAAGCGTTTGCGCGTCTTGGGGCAAAAGTTACGATTGTCGAGATGGCTGACCGCATTTTGGCGAAGGAAGAACAAGAAGTTTCGGCGTTTATGGAAGATATTTTCCAAAAGGAAGGCATCGAAGTTAGAACACAATCAAAAGCCGTCAAAGTCAGAAAAAGTGAAAAAGATGACAAGGTCGAAAAGTTTGTCGCCATCGAAAAATATGGCAGAACAACCGAAATTGCTTGCGACGAAATTCTCGCGGCAGTCGGACGCAAACCGAATATCGAAGGCTTAAACCTCGAAAAAGCGGGCGTGAAGTTTGATAAAAAACAAATCGAAACCGACGGATATCTGCGAACTTCCGCCAAACATATTTTCGCGGCAGGCGACGTTACGGCGCATTTTCAGTTCACGCACACAGCAGATTATGAAGCGCAAATCGTCATCCAAAACGCTTTTTTATTTTATCCTTTGACCAAAAAAACCGATTTTCGCGTTGTGCCGTGGGCGACATTTACCGAACCGGA
>JANOXW010000470.1:0-1560 GCA_031418635.1 Acidobacteriota bacterium | reverse complement strand
CATATTTAAAATTTCTGAGTCTATTAGGTCTGAATTTTAGAAAAAAGTCTTTGATAATAAAGTGGTTGATTTTGCTCTCTAAAGACATATCAAGGTCTAAGATTTCTTTTTCTTCTCTGAGGTCAAATAATTCAATGTATTTATGCTTGTGTTCCCCAAACAATCTTTCAAAATAAGGAACAAACTCTCGAAGTTCTTCAATTACTTTCGGACAACACTCACGGATATATTCAACAAATTTTTGTTGATAAGTAGAAATAATTTTTTCTCTGTCCCGATATTTACCCGATAGGAATTTTGGTAGTTTGCTTTCCTCGTCTTTCAACTTTCTGCTAACAAATTCTTCTAATGGCTCACTTAAGTAACCCCAGTCTGCTCCGAGTTCTTTCCAAAATTTCTCTCTCTCACGATGCTCTGCTTCTAACTCTTTCCGCCTTTTTTGCCGCCAAAGTTCGCGTTCTTGTTCGTGTTGCTTTCTGGTTTTTTTATTTCTTATTATTTTCACTCAATTCACCATTTTGCTTGCTAAATTATCTTCAGCTTTGGCGTTATTTTGGGCATTAAATTTATTCATCTTTTGATTAACCTCTTGAATCATATCGGCATCGGTTGAAGTGTAATGCTTCATTGTGGTTTGCAGTTGGCTATGTCCGGCGAACTTTCCAGCGAAGGCTAAAGATGTGCCTTGCTGAATCCAACGAGTTATCGCCGTTCGCCGTAAATCGTGAAAATGCAAATCTTCGATTCCGGCTAATCTTTTCGCCGTCGCAAACGAGCGTTTAATTTCGATAAATGGAAAAGGATTTTCGCCATTGGTGATTTCTCTAAGTTTTTCGAGTTCGTCTTTCGCTCTCTGTGAAAGCGGAGCGATTCTTTCACGTTCGGTTTTGGTATGAGTTCCGACAATCCGAATCAAGTTATTTTCAAAATCAAAATCCTGCCAACGAAGTTTAAAGATTTCGCCGCGCCGCATTCCGCTATCAATGGCAAGAATAATCATTGCTTTCAAATGCGGATTATCTAGGCTGATTGTTGCCTTAACTTCTTTTTCAACACCTTTGATTTTCCGCTTGTAAGTTATTTCGCGTTCGCCTTGACAAGATGCCAGAAGCCGCGTTTCTTCGTTGGAAGTCAAAAGCCGTTTTCGTTCAATTTCGGCGGAAACATCAATAACTTTTGCATTAAAAAAGATGTCTTTCAGAATCCAACCTTTACCGAAAGCAAAGCGCATCATTTTTCGCATTGCCGAAAGTTCGCGGTTGGCGGTTGAAATTTTGACCGGAACACCTTTGCGTTCGGAATCGGTTTTAATTCGCCAAAGTTTATATTCGGTCAAACTTTCAGTTGTGATTTCCTTCAATAACCGATTACCGAAAAACTTTTTCAAAACCTTTAATTGTGCCATTGCCGTTTTAGTTGACCTAACACCAGCGATTTTGCGCCCTTCGACAATTTCGGCAGGTTGATAAAAATGTTTTTCGCACAAATCCGCTAATTGTTCAAAAGTCATTTTTTCGCCGGTTTGAATTTGCCCGTGTGATTTCCTGATTTCATTTATCA
>JANOXW010000469.1:0-5208 GCA_031418635.1 Acidobacteriota bacterium | reverse complement strand
TCAAGCAGAACCAGAAGGGGGTTGACTAACAGTTCGAAATGAGGAAAGCAGGGAGTGCCCGCGACAATGCCGCCCTTGATGCCGTGTAACCGCCAACCGATATAAGTGGCGAGTTGTTGCGCTTCCGGTCCGGGAAGCAACATACAATAATTTAAAGCGTGGAGAAAATCGTCTTGGTCAATCCATTTTTTTTGTTCGACAAGTTCGCGCTGCATAATAGCGATTTGTCCCGCCGGTCCGCCGAATGAAATAAAACCGAGTTTTAGCCAAAACCTAAACGCTTCGCCGAATGTTACATGGCTGTTTAAATTCATAAAGATTTTTTTCCACAGAACAGTGTAACTTATTTGAATACTGCAAATTATGTAGATTCCCAACAGGTTTTTATGAAAATCATAAAACTTTTTTTAAAAAACTTGTAAGTTTTTGGTCAATTTTGTCATATAATAATGAAAAGTAAAAATCTAAAAGCTAAATTAGGAGGAAAATAGCATCATGGAAACAGAGGAAAATCTTAAATTATTTCTTTCGCTTTCGCAGATTCTAACCGGAGAAAACGCTTTGGATGCGGCGTTGTCAAAGCAATATTTCGAGCGGTTGGCAGCTGTCTATTCGAACGAATTGCAAACGCTCTTGCAGAGTTTTTCAGCTCTGCCGGGACACGATTTGCCGAATGAATTCAAAACTCAGATTTTGAATATGGCGAATGAACAGGTCGCACATCTGATTAAGCAAACTGTCAATATTTGGTTCACGGCATCATTTTTTAAGCCGAAGCCGGAGGATAAAGTATCTCTGCCGCCGACTACCATTGAACAATATAAAGGACAACTAATGTATCCAATCATCAAAGCCCCGGTTCGCGCCTATTCAGATTTGGATTACGGCTATTGGAAAAATAAACCTGAAGGGATTTGAGGAGGAAATTATGGCTAATGATATTTATGATTTCGTCATTATCGGTTCCGGCATTGCCGGAGCTTTGGCGGCATATAAACTCTCCGAGCGAAAAGACGGCAAACGAATTCTGATTATCGAAGCTGGAGAAACTCTTGTTTTCGATGACGAAACTGAAAATAAAAAAATAAGATCTGAATTTGTTGACACTTTCGCCTTGGCAGAACACCGAACGCCGTTGTCGCCTTATCATAAACTTGAGAGCAATGAATTCGTTCCGAGTCCCGATGGCACTAACAAAGACGATTTGAACAAGTATTATCAGATAAAACAAGCCGACGGTGATTCGCAATTTTTCAAAGCGACTTATCAACGCATTAACGGTGGTTCAACTTGGTCGTGGCGTGGCAACTGTCCGCGGTTTGTGCCGAACGATTTTTTGCTCAAATCAAAATATCTGACAAACACCACGATTTCTTCAAACGCGGAAGATTGGGCAATTACCTACAGCGATTTAGAAAAACAGTATTGCGAAGCCGAAAGCGAGATGGGCATTGCGGGCAATCACGATGAATGGAATAAGCATTATCACGGTGCTTTTCGGTCGCAAAAATTTCCGATGGAAAATATTGTTCAGAGCTATAGCGATGAACAAGTAAAAGGACGAATCGGAAATTATTTGGTTATCAACGGTGCAAAAATAAAAATTTTAAGCACTCCGCAAGCCCGTAATTCGGTTGAATATCAAGGTCGCGCAGCCTGCGAAGGTAACGGCAACTGCATCCCAATTTGCCCAACCGGAGCAAAGTATGATGCCACGGTTCATTTGAAATTAGCTAAACAAAACGGCGTAGAATTTTTGCCGAATTGCGTTGTAACTGATTTAGAAGTGGACGGAAGCGGTAGAATCAGCCAAGTAAATTATGTAAATTGGAAAAGTGACAATCCGCAAAAACGTCTAAATGTGAAAGCAAAAAACGTCATTCTTGCCGCTCACGCCATCGAATCCGCCAAAATTTTACTTTATTCGGGATTGGCAAACAGTAGCGGACAGGTCGGGCTGAATCTGATGGATCATCTGAACAATGAAGCTACCGGATTGATGCTCGAACCGATTTATACCTTTCGCGGTCCGCAGGGAACTTCAAGCATTCCGGCGTTTTGCGATGGCGATTTTCGCAAAGAATATGCCGCCTTCAACATTACTTTTGGTAACGACGGTTGGGGCAGATCGGAATCGCCGCAAGCGACTCTCGCCAAATTAGTTGACAGCAAAATATTTGGAAAAGATTTGCAAAACCAATTCAAAAATCGAATTTGGCGACAGCTTAGATTTAGTTATTCGGCGGAAATGTTGCCGCAAACTTATAACAAAGTTACGCTTGGCGACAAACTTGATCCGCTCGGAATTCCGCGTCCGCAGATTGCCTTCAAACTCGATGATTATTCGGTTAAAGCGTTTGTTTATGCACAAACAGTCTTAAAACAAATTTTGCAAGAACTCAAAGCAACGGAAATCAAGCCCGATTTTCCCAAGTTTCCGAACCTTGATTTCAACACGGCGGGGCATCCGATGGGAACTTGCCGAATGGGAAGCAACCCGGCGAACTCGGTGGTTGATTCGTTTGGCAAGAGCCACGATCATCCGAATTTATTTATCGTTGGATCGAGCATTTTTACAACCGGCGCAACCGCAAATCCAACTTTGACTTTAGCGGCGTTGACACTCCGCACGGTTGATTCAATCAAATGAGGTAAAAAACTATGGCAAACGCACTCGAGGTAAGTAATCAGCTAAAAATGGGACATTTTCAGTTTGGCTTTCACGGCAACACCCGCGGAAGCGTCAAACAAATTATCCACGACGGCGATACGATTAGTTTGAACACAAAATTTAATTTCAGTTCGAGATTTTTGGGTATTGACACGCCGGAAGTGAGTTTCAATATCCGAAACGATAGTTTTGTTTCTTTAAGCAATCCGCAATGGACACAGTTTTTCGCTTCGGGCGATTGGAAAAATAATTTTCCGATTACACCTGACTTGCGAAATCATCTGATTATGCGGATTGGTGATGGAACGAAGATTGCCCCGAACCACGACAAACATGCGACAAATGCAACCAAAGCGTTGGAAGACTTGATTCAAACTGATTTGGATTTGGCGACAGCGCAAACCGGAAGAACGAAAGACAACTTTGAGTTTTTTCTGTCCTTCGGTTACGAATTTCTTGATGTATACGGGCGTTTGTTGTGTTATTTGGCTGCCGATGAAAAAGATTTCAATCCGCCAAAGAGAAATCTGAGTTACAACGAACAACAACTGGCAAACGGAAAGGCAGTTCCTTATTTTATCTATCCAAACATTCAGCCGTTTTTGAAAATAGATCCGTTTGATAAGCAAAATTCGAAGCCGATTGGATTTTGGAACAAGATCAACGGCGCAGGAAAACTGCAAGCGGCAAGAAAAGCCGTGAGTGATGCGAGAACGGCGAAGAAGGGCGTTTTTGACGCAACCGATCCGCTGATTCTATTGCCTTACGAATTGCGTTATATTGCCCGCAAAGATGCCCACGGACCTGACCGATTCGTGATTGATTTGGGACAAAACGGAAGCAATACAATTTTGAAACCCGAAAAGTATCACAAAATCAAAAATTACGAAGACCGGCTTTTTATCCCAAAAGAGTTTGTGCCTTTATTTACGACCAGCGGCTGGGTCATTCAATAAACGAAAGGAGTTTCGTTTGAAATTTCCCAGCGGCAAACGAACATTATTCTAACTGTCACAAAAAGTATCAAACGCTTATTTTCAGCGTTGTTTCGACTCGCCGATTTACTTCTTCCCAATTGACATTTTGCATAAAAGCCTCAATATATTTTGTCGCCGCCGAACCGTAATCTATGTGATAAGAATGTTCATACATATCCAAAACGAGTAGCGGAACGCTGAAAGGCGCATTGTAAGCGTGGTCGGAAGCCCAATAGTTATGGAGTGACTTTGTGTGCAGATTGTAAGCAAGCGTAGCCCAACCCGAACCGCCGGCAAGCGATTGTGCTGTTTTCCGAAACTCGATTTCCCAACTTTCGTAACTGCCAAACCATTGCTCTATCAACTTTTTAGCATTTCCGTCCGCTTTGCCGTTGCCGCCAAGATTGGCGAAGTATTTTTCGTGCAAAACGACTGAACCTGTCCGCAAAATTTCTTCGCGTTTTAAATCGCCGTAAATATAAGCCGGCGCGTCTTTTTCTTTGATGAGTTGCGCCAATCTTTTCTCAACCACATTCAACGCGCTAACCGAACCGCTGTAATTGTTTTCCCAATGCGATTTGATAAGTTTTTCCGAAAGTCCTTTGAGTTTAGTTGCGTCAAACGGCAAAGGCTTCGGCTGATGTTCACCACGAAAGACGCGAATCGGCGAATCGGCTTGAGCAAACGACTTTTCATTCAAACTCAAAACCGTTGCGCCCATAGCGATAATTCCCGGAATTACTTCTCGCCGCGAGATTTTATTCATAATTTTTCTTTTATAACAAACCTGTTTTCATTAAAAAAAAATGCGCTTTTTTTCAAGTAAAGTCAAATAAAATAAGGTGTTTAAAATTAGAGGTTGAACCTTTATTCGTTATCAAAAAAAATGCTATGCTTATTTTTATCTTGATACGAGAAAACATATCGGCAATTATAATTTGATAAAAAGCATTTTTGCGTTTTCGATTCATAGAGTAAAATACCATCAACTCAAGTTATGTATAAACAAATAGGAGTTATAACAGGCGGCGGCGACGCACCGGGATTAAATGCCGTTATTCGGGCGGTTGTGCGGACGGCAATCGGTGAATTCGGAATGAAAGTCGTCGGCATCGAAGATAGTTTTGAAGGTCTTATCGGCGAAATGCAAACGATGAAACTAACGCCAAAAAGCGTCAGCGGAATTCTGCCGCGTGGCGGAACGATGCTTGGCACACGCAACACGGGAAGTTTTTGTTATTTTGATAACGGCAAAGCGGTTTTTCCTGAAGAAACGATTAGTCTGGCGATTGAAAATCTGCGGAAGCTCGAAATCGAAGCTCTCGTCGTGATTGGCGGCGACGGAACATTGGCGATTGCTGAACAATTCTCCAAACGCGGATTTCCGATAATCGGCGTTCCGAAAACGATTGACAACGATTTGGCGGCAACCGAATTGACATTCGGATTTATGACGGCGATTGATATTGCCACCGAAGCCCTTGACCGTCTGCATACAACCGCCGCATCGCACGACCGCGTGATGATTTTAGAAGTGATGGGCAGAAATACGGGTTGGAT
>JANOXW010000468.1:0-4616 GCA_031418635.1 Acidobacteriota bacterium | reverse complement strand
ATTGAGATTAGCGGTGATTGGTATAAAAGGACGTTTCTGGCTGAAAATTTACCTTCGGATGAAATTGCAATCAATTCGGGATTGAACAAGAAAACAATCACGAATATGTATAACTCAGCCAACAAGCAAGTTGTGATTGACGCTTCAAACGAACATTACGACACTCTTTACAACGCAATCAGCGAACTCATCCAAAACCAAAGCGATATTGATTTAACTCTTACGATAAAGTTTAGACAAGTTAGTATTGAATTGAATATAAACGAGAGTTTGTTGGTAATAAATACACTTGCGGTCAAACGGGCAGCGTTGCGTGGCGGTTTGTGGTCAACGGCGGGAAAGAAAGTTGAAAAGCCTTTAATGTTGACGTTATGCAAACTCTATCAAGTTGCAGAAGAAAATTATGCGGTCAAACTCAAAGGCACAAATAGGGAAGTTGACCAAACGACTTTTGAGCGTGAAATAGATTTTTATCTCATTGAAAACAATAATAAATACAAATGCGAAGTCAAATTGATGGGCAAAGGCAATCCTGAAAGTGCTGATGCCGTTATCGCTAGAGATAGTCGTGTTTTCGTCGCCGATAAACTTTCCGATATGAACAAAAAGCAATTAAGCAGTTTGAATGTTTGTTGGGTTGAACTACGAAGCGAAAATGGATTTCAAAAATTTGCCGAAGTTTTAGACACATTAAATATTTCACACGGCGAAATGTTGGAAGTTTCCGAAGAAAATTTAGAAAACATTTTCGATGTCATAATGAAGTAAATGAATGATGATAAAATAAAATTCGGAGGTGAAAACAATGACACAACAGCAAATGGTTCAAGAATTCAAAAGTTATCCGAAAGCTAAACAATTTGAGATTATTTGTGAACTCGGAAAACTTTACGAAGAAGATTTAAAGAAGCATATCCGAACTGGGCATAAACTTTCGACGGATGACGAAGAAACTATCAATCGTCTGCACGAAACTATTGCAACTGATTTAATCTGTCTGACTGAAAATTCATAAAAGTCGCCTTTTGCTTAAATTTCAAAATAGATGCTTTATCCGCAACATTTCATTGACGACCTGAAAAATCGCGCCGATTTGGTGCGGATAATTGAACCATATACGCCGCTCAAGAAAAAGGGCGCGAATTGGATGGGTTGTTGTCCGTTTCATCAGGAAAAAACGCCTTCGTTTTCGGTTAATCCGTCGAAGGGTTTTTATAAATGTTTCGGATGCGGAAAAGGCGGAACAGCTTATAATTTCGTGATGGAAATGGAGGGTTTGAATTTTCCCGAAGCGATAAAACGAGTCGCGGAAATTTCGGGCGTTCCGTTGCCCGAACTAATTGATGATAAAAATTATCAGCAGAACAAAGTAAAAAAAGAAGCGCGAAAAAAGATTGCTGACGAAGTTATCGAACTCAACCAATACGCGCTCGAATTTTGGGAAAATCATTTGCAGGAAAATAATGCGGACGCAAAAGCGGCGCGGGAATATTTGGAAAAACGCGGCATTTCCATTGAAACGCAAAAGACTTTTCGCATCGGTTTTGCGCCTGAGAGTTGGGATGCAGTTTTGAATTTGTTAAAGGACAAAGGCGCAGACGAAAAACTTATCGAAGCCAGCGGTTTGGTCAGCGTTAACGAGGAAAAAAAGCGCGTTTATGACCGTTTTCGCGGGCGGATTATGTTTCCTGTTTTGGATATTAATGGAAATGCGGTTGCTTTTGGCGCGAGAATTTTGGCGACGGGCGAACCGAAATATCTGAATTCGCCCGAAACTCCGGCGTATATCAAGGGCGCACATCTTTACGGACTTTTTCAGAATAAAGAAAAAATCAGACAGAAAAAAAGCGCGATTTTGGTGGAAGGTTATCTTGATTTAATCGCGCTGTATCAGTTTGGCATCAGAACTTGTGTGGCGAGTTTGGGAACGGCTTTTACCGAACAGCAAGCGAAACTCATCAGCCGCACGGCGCGAAAAGTGGTGCTTAATTATGACGGCGACAAAGCCGGTATCAAGGCGGCGCGCAGAGCAATCGAAACGCTTCTCGCGCAGGATGTCGAACTTGAGGTTTTGATTCTGCCCGACGGACAAGACCCTGACGATTTTATCCGCGCCAACGGCTTTGAAGCCTACAAAAATCAGTATAAAAAAAATGTTCTCTCGTTTCTTCAATTCGTTTTGGAAGATGCTGAACGAACTCACAAACTTTCTTCGCCGAAGGAAAAAGCCGAAGCTATTGCCGATTTAATGCCTGTTTTGTCGGCGGTAAAAAATCCGATACAAAAGCGCGATGCGTTTGACCAAGCGATGAGTTTTCTGCGCGTTGATGATTTGATTCTCAAACGCGATTTGTGGAAAACCGTCAAACTCGGCACAAAATTTGAAGCAAACACCGTTCGCCAACAAGTGGCGCGGGCAACTCAAGCGCGGATGACCGAAGCCGAGAGGATTTTGCTTGAACTTCTCATTTATGACGAAGAATTGCGCGAAATCATATTGCCGCAACTCGAAGAAACTGATTATGAATCTTTGGCAACCGCCGAAATTTTTCGCTCTCTGCTTGCCTTAAAAGAAATCGGTTTGCCCGTTACGAGTGAGAATCTGCTCGAACTTGTCAGCGACGACGCGGCGGCTAGCGATTTTGTTCCCGTGCTTTTGATGAGCGAACCGGCGCGTCAGCCCGACGAAGCGATTGACGACGTTCTGCAAAAAGCCGAAAGTAATGTTATTGCGCTCAGAAAAATGGCGATTAACGAGAAGATTTTAGAGATTAGTCAAAAATTATATTTTGCCGAACAGAACGGCGATGTAGATTTGCTTAACCAATTAGTTATGCAACAAATAGAACTTGCAAAAATAAAACGTAGTTTAGACGGAAACGCTCAGAGTAATTAGAATTTGTTTGGAAACTCAATAATCTTTGTCTTGTCATCGAAGATGATGAACATTATAGTCAAGCGAAAATTGCTAAGAACAATTAAAACAGTCAATCGCTCGCTGAAAGTGAGCAAAAATTATCGTGTTTTTGTTCGTCGCCGTCAGCGACGGAATGAATTTCTACGAGTTACCTAGCGATTCTCGCTAGGCTATAATGTCGGTCGCCGTTGGCGACTAAATTGAGTTTGAAGTAAAACTTCTTAGCGACTTGTGCCATATTTTTATTAAATAAATTCCCGTTGAAATTTTTTAGTGCAAGCCGATGGATAATTTATCACTAATCGTTTATAATAACGGATTTCGTGTCCAGAAGTGATTATTCAGACACATGACCCGAAAACACTTGATTATAAAGCGTCATTATCGTTTGAAACATTTTTTTTGCCCCTGACGTTTAGAATTATTTTACAAACAACGATTTAGACGAATATTTAATCAAAAACTATTTATAAATATATGGCAGACTACGACGAAAAGGAAGATTTGATGGATCGCTTGGTAGCACTCGGCAGACGCAAGAAATTCTTGAGTTTTGACGAACTTAACAAGGAGATTCCAAATAAAATGATGTCGCCTGACGACATCGAAGATGTTTTGACAAGACTCGAAGGCGCGAATATTTCGGTTGCCGATTCGGACGCGCAACTGCTTGAACAAGCCGCGTCTTTGTTGCTTGATGATGATTCTGACGACGATGATGAAGATTTGGATTTAGACCTTTCGGCGGGAACGCTCGATAAGTCAAACGATCCGGTGCGACTTTATTTGCGCGAAATGGGCATCGTTCCGCTACTCAATCGGCAGGGCGAAGTTGTTATCGCTAAACGAATTGAGCGTGGGCAGATAAAAACGCGCAAAGCTATTTCGCGTTCACCCATTGCGATTGAAAGACTTTTTAAAATGGGTGATGATCTCACGAATAACAAGGCAAGCATCCGCGAAACGGTTACATTTTCGGAGCAGGCGGAATTGACGGGCGAAGAAGATAAAGCCGAAGAATATTTGCGTTGGACGCTCGAAGGCATTGAAACTATTACGGTTAATTACAAAAAAGCGATCAAGGCTCTTGGCAATTTTCGTGAAGAACAAAAGAAAGCGAAAGATAAACCGACCAAAAAACTCGTTGCCTTAAAACGCCAAGTGGCGCGTCTGCGGTTGGAAGTTTCGCAGGAAATCAGAAATCTCAGTTTAACCGAGAGAGCTTTGCAAGTGCTTATCAATGCGATTCGCAAAGTCGCTGACGAAATCCGCAAAGCCGAGCAAGCCATCAACAAAGCGGAAGAAAAATTAGAGGGCAAAGTTTCGCCCGAAGATAAAAAGGAACTAAGCCGCAAGATCGCCGAATCGCGTAAAAAGTTGGCGGACATTGAAGAGAAATATTTTCTTTCGACAGTTGAAATTAAACGCTCTTTGCAAACGATTTTAATTGGCGAACAAGCGACCGGACAAGCAAAACGCGAACTCGTCGAGGCAAACTTGCGCCTGGTGGTTTCGATTGCGAAAAAATACACCAATCGTGGCTTGCAGTTTCTCGATTTGATTCAGGAAGGCAACATCGGTTTGATGAAAGCGGTTGATAAATTTGAATGGCGGCGCGGCTATAAATTCTCTACTTACGCAACTTGGTGGATTCGCCAAGCTATTACGCGGGCAATCGCCGACCAAGCGCAGACGATTC
>JANOXW010000467.1:0-7144 GCA_031418635.1 Acidobacteriota bacterium | reverse complement strand
ACAACCGAAGACGAAGTTTTACTTCGCTCGCCTGAACCTGACGATGTGTTTAAGAGTTCGGATTCGTGGCGCGTTTTTCGGATTATGGGAGAATTTGTCAACGGATTCGATTCGTTAGCGACGATTACCAAAGGCGTTTCGGTTTTTGGTTCGGCGCGAACTGAAGAAACAAACGAAAATTACATTGCGGCGCGTGAAACCGGCAAATTGTTGGCGGAAGCGGGTTTTGAAGTCATCACGGGCGGCGGACCCGGAATTATGGAAGCGGCAAACCGCGGCGCGTTTGAAGCGGGAAAAATTTCCGTCGGATGCAATATCGAACTGCCGTTTGAACAGACACCGAATCCGTATCAGAACAAAAGTCTGACGTTCAAATATTTTATGGTGCGGAAGACGATGTTCATCAAATACAGCAATGCGTATATCATTTTCCCCGGCGGTTTTGGCACGATGGACGAAGTTTTCGAGGCGTTGACGCTGATTCAAACGCGCAAAATCCGCAACTTTCCGGTTGTTCTTTTCGGTTCGCAATATTGGAAAGGTTTAGTTTCGTGGATGACTTCGACGATGCTCAACGAAAAAAACATCAACTCCGAAGATTTAGGCTTGATGTATATGACTGATTCGCCGAAAGACGCAGTTGATTTTATTATCAGAACTTGCGATGTTAATGGAAATAATCACAAAACATAATTAACCGAGATAGTTTTTCATCCAATTGAGATAATTTTCCGCCACTTCGCTTGATGGTAAAGCGACGATTTCAGGCACACTATAACTGTGATTTGTTTGGATAAATTTCTCTAGCTCTTTATATTTCACGGACAAAGTTTTGATTAAAAGCAAATATTCCGACTCTTTTTGCACCTCGCCTTCCCAAAAATAAAACGATGTCATGGGCGGCAAAACCTGCACACACGCCGCGAGTTTTGCTTCAATAATTTTCCGCGCTAAACTTTCGGCTTCTTCAATGTTCGGCATCGTTGTCAAAACTATAATCATAAATTAAAACAAAAAGGCAAAAGTAGTTTTTCTTTACTTTTGCCTTTTTACTCTATACTTTATACTTTCTCACTTTTTCATTAAGTCGGCATATTGACCGCTTTCAACCCATTGCAAAATCTCGGACACGCGCCAAATCGGGAACGGATGCGATTGTCCGGCGTTGATAATATCCGCCCAAAATTTATCGAGTTTGTTTTCGTCGTAATTTTTTTGGAAATCGCGGGCTTGTTCGAGAAACAAATCATAATCAATCTTGGATGAAAAAGTTCCGCCCGCGAGTTTCATCATCGTGCTGCCGATAACGTGCGGGTCTTGCGTAACCAGCAATGCGGCTCGATCGCACGAAAGTTCCGCGCGTCGCGCCCACGCGAGAAGCGCACTGCTAATTCCGGCGGAAATCAAAAACTTGACAATTTCCGCACCCGGAATTATTCGGGCTATCGAAACATTTGCCAATGCTTCAATCAATCTGGCGGCAGTCAAATATAAAACATGCTCGGCGTGAATATGTCCGACTTCGTGTGCGACAACCGCTAGAACTTCTTCATCGGTCAGACGTTCAAGCAAGCCGGAGTGCATGACGATAATCGGTTTTTCAACTCCGCCGGTAAAAGCGTTGACAATCGGGTTTTGCTGGATAAAAAAGTCCGGCATATCAACGCCCAAAGTCGTGCAGGCGATTTGCAGTTTAGCGTGCAAGTCGGGACATTGTTTCGGCGTAACCTTGACCGCGCTTGCCATAAACATCACGCGAATGGCGGATTCGCCCGTAACTTTCAGCAACTTTTTCAATGCCGTATCAATTCCCGGAATCGCCCGCAGCGCGGCAAGTGCCTTGCTGTCCGCCGGATGAATGTAATCGTGTTTGCTCAAATCGGCAAACTTTTTGTGCGGCGCATTGGAAAGCGGCAAACGGCAACGTCCGCATTTTGCTTCGCCGTTGACATAATCTTCTTTAACTGAATTTTTCTGTCCGCAATACCGACAACGAACACTATATCGTTCGGCAATCGCGGCTGTTGAATCTTTTTTTGGCATAATTTAAAAGTTTAGTTATTTGTTTCGGATAATTCAAATCTATATCTCTGATGTCTGTAACGAGAAAAAGTTTGGTTCAATTAAGTTTCAGTCTGACAACAGTTTCGACGTGATGTGTTTGTGGAAATAAATCGAGTGCGGTGATTGATTCTATCGAATAGCTTTCCGATAAAATCCGTAAATCACGCGCTAAAGTTGCGGGTTCGCAGGAAACATAAGAGATTTCTTGCGGCTTTATTGTTTGCAAGTTTTCAATCGTTTCTTTTTCTGTGCCGGAGCGTGGCGGATCGAGTAAAACGAAATCAATTCTTTGCAAATCTTTCACATTGTCCGATAACCAATCGCTGACATTTTCGGTAAAGATATTAGCGTTTTCGATTCGCGCTTGTTCGATGTTTTTTCGCGCAAAATCAACCGCTTTTTCGCTTCCTTCAACGCCGATAACATTGGCAAATCTTTCCGTCAATGGCAACGTAAAAAGTCCGACACCGCAATATAAATCAAGCGCGGTTGCGCCGTTTGCGCCTTTAATGGCGGTTTCGATTAATGATTCGATGAGCAACGGATTGCCTTGAAAAAAAGTGTTGGCGTTGTAGAAATAACGGTTTTCGTTTGCTTGAAAACTGATTTCTTCGACCTGTTCGACAAGTTCATTCGAGTAAATCGAAACATCTTCGCCGCTATTCGCCGCTTCGATTTCGACGATTTCAGCCCAAAAACTTTCCCATTCGATTTCACGACGCAAAGCAGTCAAGGTTTCTTGCAGTTCGGCAGTAAGAATCGGGCAGTTTTCGACATCAATAACTTGGTGCGAATTTCTCTGAAAATAACCGATTTTCTTGCGCCGCGTGTCAATATGCCAAGCGGCACGAGCGCGATATTCATAAGGTTTCGGGCTTGGAATTATAGGGATTTCCGCCTTAAAATCAATCTTTCCGATGCGCGACAAACAATCCCGAAGAATCGCAACTTTGGCTTCGAGTTGCGTTTCATAATCCATCTGTTGAAAATCGCAACCGCCGCAACGCCCGAAATAAGCGCACGTCGGCGCAATTCTTTGTGCCGACGGTTCGATAATTTCGACAATCTCGGCAAAAGCGGTTTTTCCTTTTAATTGGTGAATACGGACGCGAAGTTTATCGCCACTAACAGCAAGCGCGACAAAAACGGTTAAATTTTCGGCAAAAGCTAACCCGAAACCATTAGGAACAATTTTTTCGATGGAAACTTCGAGAATCTCACCGTTTTTATATCGTCTGCTCAATAGATGTTTTAACCTCGAAACATATTATCAATGCCGCCGACGCTTTCGACTTCAATTTCGATGCCACCGACGATGCCGGCAAAAAGATTGTAAAGCAACGCGCCGATTGCGCCGGCAACAAAACCGATTGCGCCATAAAAAATCGGTAATCCGATCATCAGCAATATTCCGACTACCACACCGCCGCCGCCGATAGCCAGCCCGTTACTGCCGCCCGCGCTTGCGCCCAATAAAGAAAAGCCGATGACAAAAAGACCGTATGGAATGCTGATAAGCAGAGCCATTACCAACATAATTGCCGCATACATTTTTGCAACCGAAAGAACGCCGAGTTTTTTGATTTTTAATTTATTCATAGTTTTCTCCTCTTTTTTGAATTTTAGGATGGATATTTCATACCACAGTTTACAAATAAAACAAACTCAGGCGTGGAATTTCCGCACTTTCGCGCAGACGTTTGAGAATCATCAAATCGAAAGTGCGCCCGTAAACTTCCGCGTCCATTTTGTTTTTATACGAAGCGAGATTTTTTTCTACTTCGCTTTTCAAATTATCGGTAGCAAAGGCTTGCAAAAGTTTTTCGTCAATCAGCGCGTCCAATTTTTCCAGTGATTCTTCCAAAGTTTCGGCATTAGAAAAACTCTCGCGCAATTCCGTTAGACGAGATTCGACTCGTTCCAAAGTTTCGCCTAATTCGTCTTTGAATTTATCTTGCGCCAACTTCAAATCGGCGGAAACTTTCTCCAAATGCGCGGCAATTGCTTCGTTGGAAAACAAATTAGATTCTTGAGGCTTAGAACTTGAAACCTGAAACGTGGAACTTGAAAGCGACTCTTTTCCGATTTGCGATTCAAGCCATTCGGCATATTGCGCTTCGATTTCTTCCTTGCAGTAAAGCAGACTTTTGACAGTGCGCTTGCGCGTCGGTTGTTTGTCAACAGTATCAAAAACCCGTTCGATGCCGCGCAAAATAATGTGCAACGGAATGCCGCGTTCTTCCCAAGTTTCAATCAACGCCCAATCAAGCGGCGACAACAGCAAATTGCGCCCGCGCCGACGGATAAATGTTTCTTCGATTTCGGTAAAATAGTTAAAGTAGTTCAATTTTAGTGGTAAATGGTAAATGGTCGTGTATTATATTTACCACTTACCACTTACCATTTACCACTATTCAAGCCGGATTTTCATTCGGCGCAAGGTGCGTAAATCTTCGTCGGTCAGTTCGAGTTCGATTTCTTCGGGATAATCGTCAAAATCGTCAAAGATTTCCTGCAAACCGATTTCAAGTTTGAGCGTCAGATTCGGTTCATAACCGATTTCGCGCAGATATTTGATAGCATCAGCAACGCGCAGATTCTTTTCAATCGCCGCATTTATCGCATCGCTAAGTTCGCGCACCGCCGTTTTTGCATTTTTGTCGAGTTCCATTTTCTCTTTTGAAATGCTACGCGACACGCTTCAAAGTTTCAAGTTTGAAGTCCTGATTTCAGATTGTCCGTTGCCTGCTTAGATTGCAAAACATCGTGAAAAAACGGACAATGCCAATAAAGAAAAGATGTTTGGCAACGAAGCAGAATAAATATTGCATAATTATTTTTGATTAAAGGATTATGTAGAAAATTAAAAGGATTGTGTAGAAAATCAAAAGGCTTCGTCAATAAATTAAAAGGCTTCGCACATCGTGCAAAAGATATTGCAACTTATGCAAAAGACTTCGCAAGTTGTGCAAAAGACATTACAACTTATGCAAAAGGCTTCGCAAGTTGGGCAAAAGGCTTCGCAAGTTTTGCAAAAGACATTGCAAGTTGTGCAAAAAGCATTACAAAATATTTTTTCGTTAAGAAAATGATTAACTATCACGTCTATTATTCGCCATATTATTACGCCGAAATCGGAGAAGGGCACGTTTTTCCGATAAAGAAGTTTGAACTCGTGCGCGACAAACTGCTTTCTGAAGGAACGCTACAAGCGGATGAAATAATCGAACCGCAACCGGCGAAAGTCGAAGATTTACGGCTTGTTCACACCGAAGATTACATCACGCGCCTCGTGGACGGAAATTTAACGGCTAAGGAAGTCCGCAAACTCGGCTTGCCGTGGTCAAACTCGCTTGTGCGACGCACATTTCTTGCCGTCAGCGGCACAATTAACGCTTCGCTTCACGCCCTTGAAACAGGCATCGCATCAAATCTCGCGGGCGGAACGCATCACGCTTTTCCCGATAGAGGCGAAGGCTTTTGCGTCTTAAATGATGTCGCCGTCGCCATAAGAGTTTTGCAGCGCGACAACTTGGCAAAGCGATTTTTAATCATTGATTGCGACGTGCATCAAGGCAACGGCACGGCTTTTATCTTCCAAAACGATGAGGAAGTTTTCACATTTTCGATGCACGGCGCAAAGAATTATCCGCTGTTCAAAGAAAAATCCAACCTCGACATCGAACTGCCCGACAAAACCGCCGATGCCGAGTATCTCGAAACTTTAGACGAAGCCTTGCCGCGCATTTTCTTGCACAATCCCGACCTCGTGTTTTATCTCGGCGGTGCAGACCCGTTTGAAAAAGATAAACTCGGACGACTCGGCTTAACAATGGACGGCTTGCGGCGGCGTGATGAAATGGTGATTGAATATGCCAAGGCACATAATGTCCCGCTTGTTACCGTAATGTCGGGTGGCTATGCCGCAGACATCAATGACACGGTTGAGATTCACGCCAACACCATTCGCGCCGTGAAAAAAGTTTTCGCAGAAACTCAAATTCACAAGATTTCTGTCTGATGTTTTAGGCGATTGAAATCAAATAGATAAAAATCGGATGATTTTGACTTCATCTTCTATAAAATTACGCGCCAGATTTACTGCGCCTATCTATCATCTGATTTAGTACGTTAAAATATCAAAATTAAATTGGAGGTTGCAAAATGACAGAATTAACAAGAACTAAAGCAACAAATCTTATTCAAAGACATTTTGAGTATTTGGATGATGTAATCGAACATGCCATTGTAAATTTATTGAACGACGAAGGCATACTTGAAGGAGATAACGAATTTGTATGGGAACTTCAATACATTTATGATGTGTATGTCGCAAGAAAAAAATATGGAAGACAACTTACATAATCAATCGAAAATTTATCAAGGCGATTGCCGTGAAAAGCTCACAATGTTTGGCGACAATACTTTTCAGGCAATTATCGCCGATCCACCGTATTTTCAGGTTTTGCTCGAAGAAGATTGGGATAATCAATGGCAAACGGAAGAAGATTATTTGGATTGGACGGAAGATTGGATTAAGAAATCTGCTCGATTGTTAAAAGATAATGGACTATTTTTCATCTTTGGACAATTAGGAAAACGCGAACATTTGTGGCTTCACGTTTGCTCGCTTGCCACGCGCAAGATGCAGTTTCACGATATGCTGATTTGGGATCGCGCCGTCGGTTACAATGAGCGTTATGACAGTTTTACACCGTGTTATGAAATGATTCTCGTGCTTCGCAAATCGAAAGATGCGAAACCTTATTTCGACAAAGATGCTGTGCGCCTTTCTTACGACGACGAAACAATCAACCAATATCTCAAAGACAAACGC
This sequence comes from Acidobacteriota bacterium, assembly GCA_031418635.1. Lineage (GTDB taxonomy): Bacteria > Acidobacteriota > Blastocatellia > Pyrinomonadales > Pyrinomonadaceae. The sequence goes on along the minus strand of JANOXW010000467.1, from coordinate 243 downwards.
TACAAAGATTTGGACGCGAGAAAGACACATCTCGAAAAAGGAAAATATGCGACGAATATTTTGCGTGTTCCGAGTCTGAAAGGCTCTTCAAAGGAAAAAGTCGGACATCCATCGCAGAAACCGATAAAGTTAATCGAAATGCTTGTGCAGTCAGCAACGCGCGAAGGCGATTTTGTGCTTGATCCTTTTCTCGGTTCGGGAACGACGGCTTTGGCTTGTCAAAATCTCAACCGTAATTTTGCC
>JANOXW010000466.1:0-2598 GCA_031418635.1 Acidobacteriota bacterium | reverse complement strand
TTATATTCAGCGTCTAAAAGACAAACTCGGCAACAAATCAAATGCTTCAAGCGAACTCGAATTTCACGCGGCGCACGCCCAAATCATCGGCGAAGAAGGACGCGGCGTGGCAAACATTATGGAAATGGTGCGCCACACGCGACTCGATTGCGCTGTCGGTTCAGCCGCAACTTTGCGTCGCGCCGTTGCCGAAAGTCTGCATCATTGCTCTTATCGTTCTGTATTTAGAAAATTGCTCATCGAACAACCTTTGATGCAAAATTTGTTGGCTGATTTATCGCTTGAATCGGAAGCGGCAACGGCTTTTGCCTTTCGCCTTGCGCGTGGTTTTGACGAATCTGTCGGTGATGAAACAGCCAAACTTTTTACTCGAATTGCGACGGCAATCGGCAAATTTTGGATTTGCAAACGCGCCGTTTTTGCCGTTGGCGAAGCATTGGAAGTTCTCGGCGGCAACGGTTATGTCGAAGAATCGGTTTTGCCGCGCCTTTACCGCGACATTCCGCTAAATTCGATTTGGGAAGGTTCGGGAAATGTCCAATGTTTGGACGTTTTGCGCTCGATTAACAAAGAACCGAATAGCCTTGAAACTTTGCTGGATGAAATAGAATCTGCCAATGGCATTAACAAAAATTTTGATGGTTTTGCGCGGAACATCGAAAAAGAATTGCTTGATACCGATAATCTCGAATTTCGGGCGCGGCGCGTGGTCGAGAAATTGGCTTTGGCTCTGCAAGCGTCGGTTTTATTAAAGAATACCCCGAATTTTGTCAGCGATGCCTTTTGCAATTCGCGTCTTTTGGATAATAATAATTTGAGTTTTGGAACTTTGCCCGTCGGGATGGAAGTTGAAAAAATCATTGAGCGTTCGATGACGAAAACTTGAGGATTCAAGGTTCAAGATTCAGACGCGAAACCTTGAACCAGAAACCTTGAACCTTGAACCTGAAACTATGTTGAATCTAGCCGTTTTACTCGAAGACAGCGCACGGGCGATGCCGGAACGTCTTGCCGTTATTTGTGGCGGGATAAAAATGACTTATGCTGAAGTTAATGCGAAGGCAAATCAAGTCGCGCACGGTTTATTAAAACTCGGAATTGAAAAAGGCGATAAAGTCGCGCTTTCTTGTCCAAATCTGCCGTTTTTTCCGATTATCTATTACGGTATTTTGAAAGTCGGCGCGGTAGTTGTGCCGCTTAATATTCTTTTGAAAGGGCGCGAAATCGCCTATCATTTGCAGAATTCAGACGCAAAAGCCTTCTTTTGTTTTCAAGGCACGGCGGATTTGCCGATAGTTGAAGCAGGACTTGAGGGTTTCTCGCAAACCGCGCTGTGCGAGCAGTTTATTTTGATAACTGCCGCCGCCGAAAATCAGTTTCCCGAAACCGAAACATTTAACGAATTTGTCGCCAATCAACCGACGGATTTCAATTCGGTTGACACCAATGCCGACGACACCGCGGTGATTTTATACACTTCGGGAACTACCGGACAGCCGAAAGGTGCGGAGCTAACGCATTTAAATATGGTTTTGAACGCGCGTTTATTCGGGATTTATGATACGCAACGCGGTTTTGACACACATCTTGTAACTTTGCCGTTGTTTCATTCGTTCGGTCAGAGCGTTCAGATGAATTCGGGTTTTTATAATGGCGCGACGCTGAATTTACTGCCGCGTTTTACGCCCGAAGCCGCGCTTTCCGAAATGGAAAAAAACGATGTAACCATTTTCGCGGGCGTTCCGACGATGTATTGGGCGTTGCTCAATTACGCGGACGCGGACAAATTCGATTTGGCGAAAATCGCTGCCAATTTAGCCACTTGTCACGCCGGCGGTTCGCCTTTGCCGCTGGAAGTTCTGCGCGGTTTTGAGGCAAAATTTAACACGAAAGTTTTGGAAGGCTACGGACTTTCGGAAACTTCACCTGTCGCCGTCTTTAACAAAGCGGCGAATTCGCGGGCAGGTTCGGTTGGTTTTCCCGTCTGGGGCGTGCAGGTGCGCGTCGTGGACGAAAACGGTGCGGACGTTCCCACGGGCGAACTTGGGGAAATCATCATTCGCGGTCATAACATTATGAAAGGCTATTACAAACAGCCGGAAGCGACGCAAGCCGCGATAAAAGACGGTTGGTTTTATTCGGGCGACATCGGGCGGTTTGATGCCGAAGGTTTTTTGTATATCGCCGACCGCGTGAAAGATATGATTTTGCGCGGCGGTTTCAACGTCTATCCACGCGAACTCGAAGAAGTTTTGATGACTCATTCCGCCGTTTCTTTATGCGCCGTTATTGGCGTTCCGCACGATGCCCACGGTGAAGAAGTCAAAGCCTTTATCGTGCTGAAACAAGCCGTCGAACTGACCGAAAACGAACTCGTCGAATGGTGCAAAACAAATATGGCAAGCTATAAATATCCGCGCTTTGTCGAGTTTCGGGAAACATTGCCGATGACCGCGACGGGCAAAATTTTGAAACGCGAACTACGTTGAGGATTAGGTTCAAGGTTTCAGGTTCAAGGTTTTAGATTTGAACCTTGAACCTGAAACCTATTTATCGTCTGCGACGTTCAAACCTATTTTCTTCTTGGGCGAATTTTTC
>JANOXW010000465.1:0-2966 GCA_031418635.1 Acidobacteriota bacterium | reverse complement strand
GCGGGAGTTGCTTGGGGGTTTTACACTCTGCGCGGCAAAAGAAGTAGTAATCCACTTGCCGACACAACGGGGAATTTTGTCCGTGCTGTTCCGCTGATTTTGGTGTGTAGTTTGCCGTTTATTCCGCAAATTCATCTGTCGAACAAAGGAATTTTACTCGCCATTTTGTCAGGCGCGATTGCGTCGGGTTTAGGATACTCAGTGTGGTATGCCGCGCTCAAATTTCACACCGCCACCCGCGCCGCGATTCTACAATTATCAGTTCCCGCATTAGCGGCAATCGGTGGCGTTGCATTTTTGGCTGAAACCGTTTCAATCAGACTATTGTTGGCAACGGCTTTGATTCTCGGTGGCATTACGTTGGCGATCTTTGGAAAAAAGATAAATAAAAAACAAGAAATTGCAAAATAAAGGAAAACTCTTAATTTTAGACCTCGACGAAACTCTGATTTATTTGGAAGATCATCTGTTGAATCATCAAGAAGGTTTTCGTGTTGGATAATTCTTTACTTGTCCTAGATTCTTGTTACTGACAATATGCAAAATTTCTGATTTGTTTTTTCAAGTTCCTGCTCGCGGTTCTTATCGTGATTTTTTTATTACTTGACATGACTTTGAATTAGAATTATTCTAAACATAATTTGACACTTATGAATCACGCAATGAAAGATATAGAAAGTTTAGAATTAACGAAACAGCGTCAGACAGTTCTCCGGGTGATACGCGAATCCGAGAAGCATTTGTCAGCTAATGAGGTCTTTGATAATGCCCGCTGTCTTCTGCCAAGCATATCATTCGCAACAGTTTACAACTCTTTGCGCTATTTGAAGCAACAAGGACTAATCGGCGAAATTCGGTTTGGCACAGATGCTAATCTTTATGACCGCAAACTGACAAGGCATGACCACGCGATCTGCAACGAGTGTGGAAAGTTGGTTGATCTGGAAATGCCTCTGCCTGATGGGCTGCTTGAAGAAGCGGCTGATCGTTCAAAATTCAAACCTGAATCGCTGGAATTTACCCTGCGTGGTTTATGTCCTGAGTGCAGTAAATAAGTAAGTTAGCAATATATCGGGACTGAGTTAGAAGGGCTAACGTAAATTTGTTCCGAAAAAAATCTACAAAAAACAATTAAAAAGAGGAAATAAATAAAAAATGGAAAATAACAGAAATAATGAAGAGATAACCAAAGCACCAAATGACCCGGTTTGGGATACTAACGATTCAAGCCGATGCCCGTTCACGGGTGGAGCAATCAAATACACCACCGAAACCCGTAGGTCGAACCTTGACTGGTGGCCGAATATGTTGAATTTGAAAATTCTTCGTCAACATTCTTCTCTGTCCGATCCGATGGGTAAGGATTTTGATTATGCCTCGGAGTTCAAGACGCTTGACTTGGATGCCGTGAAGCAAGACATCTTTGATGTAATGACTAATTCGCAGGACTGGTGGCCTGCCGATTATGGTCATTACGGACCATTTTTCATTAGAATGGCGTGGCACAGTGCGGGAACTTATAGGATTGGTGATGGTCGTGGTGGTGCCGGCACCGGCACTCTGCGTTTTGCACCGCTCAATAGTTGGCCTGACAATGCGAATCTCGATAAAGCCCGTTTGTTACTCTGGCCCGTCAAAAAGAAATACGGCAAAAAACTTTCGTGGGCTGATCTGATGGTTCTGACCGGCAACTGCGCTCTTGAGTCAATGGGTTTCAAGACATTCGGTTTCGGCGGCGGACGCGAAGATATTTGGGAACCTGAGGAAGACGTTTATTGGGGATCAGAAGGCGAATGGCTTGGAGACAAGCGTTACACCGGCGACCGGGAACTTGAAAATCCACTCGGTGCCGTTCAGATGGGACTTATCTATGTAAATCCTGAAGGACCGAACGGAAATCCTGATCCGATTGCCGCGGCGCGTGACATTCGTGAAACCTTCGGACGCATGGCAATGAACGACGAAGAAACTATCGCACTTATTGCGGGCGGTCACACCTTCGGCAAAACTCACGGAGCCGCTGATCCGGGTGAATATATCGGTCACGAACCGGCAGGAGCAGGGATTGTGGAGCAAGGTTTGGGTTGGAAAAACACATTCGGCAGCGGTAATGCCGGAGACACGATTACTAGCGGACTCGAAGGAGCTTGGACTAAAACTCCGGCACAATGGAGTCACGATTATTTCGAGCATCTTTTCGAATACGAATGGGAACTGTTCAAAAGTCCGGCTGGCGCACAACAATGGAAACCGAAAGGTGATGGTGGTGCCGGCACAGTGCCGGATGCTCACGACCCGTCAAAGAGCCACGCCCCGTTTATGCTGACGACTGATCTCTCCCTGCGAATGGATCCGATCTACGAGCCGATTTCGAGACGTTTTTACGAAAATCCCGATGATTTCGCCGACGCTTTCGCCCGTGCGTGGTTTAAACTTACGCACCGCGATATGGGACCGAAAGCACGCTATCTCGGACCGGAAGTTCCCGAAGAAGAATTGATTTGGCAAGACCCGATCCCGGAAGTTACGCACGAATTGATCAACGATCAGGACATCGCCGCATTGAAAGGTAAGATACTTGATTCGGGATTATCCGTATCCCAACTTGTATCCAATGCTTGGGCATCAGCCTCGACGTTCCGCAACTCCGACAAACGTGGTGGCGCGAATGGCGCACGAATCCGCCTTGTGCCGCAGAAATATTGGGAAGTCAACCATCCGGCTCAACTAGCGACGGTTTTGGATACTTACGAAGGCATCCAAAAAGAGTTCAACGACGCTCAATCAGGCGATAAGATGGTTTCACTTGCCGACTTAATTGTGCTCGGCGGATGTGCTGCCATTGAGAAGGCGGCGAAGGATGCTGGTCACGATATAACTGTTCCTTTTGCCCCCGGACGCGGCGATGCTTTGCAAGAGCAGACAGAGGTTAATTCATTTAGATACCTTGAGCCGCAGGCTGATGG
>JANOXW010000464.1:0-11091 GCA_031418635.1 Acidobacteriota bacterium | reverse complement strand
GCGCGGACGGCAAAAAATCGTTCGCTGTTTTGCCCTTAAAACCCATCAATGCGGCGAACCGCGACGAGCTTTACGAACTCGGGATTGCCGATTCTTTGATTCACCGGCTGAGTTCGATGAACGGATTTATTGTTCGATCTTTGAGCGCGACGCGCAAATACACGGACATTGAGCAAGATCCGATTGCGGCTGGACGAGAACAGCAGGTTGATTACGTTCTCGCCTCAAATTATCAATTGGCAGGCGGAAAAATTAAAATCACTGCACAACTTTTCAATGTGGTGAGCGGACAGATTGAAGAAACCTATAAAAGCGAAAAAGACGCGGGCGACGTTTTTGCGATGCAGGACGCAATCGCGGGCGAAGTCGGAAATATCTTGTTGACACGATTTGCAACAACTTCAACAAGTCCGAAGGCTGTGCGCGGGACGACCAATGAAGAAGCGTATCGGCTTTATCTGCGCGGTAGAAATTTGACTTACAGCCCGTCGGCAGAAAATGCCCGCAAAGGAATCGAATACTTTGAGCAGGCAATCCGGCTCGACCCGAATTTTGCGCGTGGTTATGCGGCGATGGCTCACGCTTACGCCGCGTCGGGAATGCTGCGCCATAATTTTCCGCGCGAAGAATTTGAAAAGGCGCGGCAAGCCGTCGCCAAAGCACTGGAACTCGACTCGAATCTCGCCGACGCTTACGCCGTTTCGGGGCAACTGAATTTTCTCTACGAATGGAATTATCCGGCGGCGGAAAAAGACCTTCTTCGCGCTCTCGAACTCGAACCGAACTCGGATTTGACGCGTAAGGAATACGCGACGTTTTTAACCGCCCTTGGACGTTTTGACGAAGCCGTTGCGGAGGTAAATCTGGCTCTGGAAATTGACCCGAATTCCATTTACATTCAAGGCTATCGTGGACGAATTTTGTTTCTCGCCCGCCGCTACGACGAAGCGATTCTCCAATTTAAACAAATCTTTGAAGTGAACGAGAAATTCGATTTGGGTTGGCTTTGGACATCATACCAGTTAAAGGGCAACGACGGCGCGGCTTACGAATGGTTTATAAAATCACAAAAAGAAAGAAATCCCGAACGTCTCGAAGTTTATCAAAACGCTTACAAAACCGCGGGCTGGCGCGGAGTTCGGCTGAAACATCTCGAATTTGAAAAGCTAAACGACCAAAAACCTTCCGCCAATTTTTATGCGATGGCAAGACAATGCGCTCTCGTCGGCGACAACGAACAAGCGTTTGCATATCTGAACAAAGCCGTCGAAAAGCGTCAAGGTCAAATGTTTCAGCTTAACGTCGAACCGCCTTTCGATATTCTGCGCGACGATTCGCGCTTCGATGAATTGGTCAGGCGCGTCGGGTTGAAGTGAGATTGAAAAGATTATTTGGAATTTCCGAATTGTCGCCGGAAATGACAATTCGGAAAAGTAAAAAAACAGTTTTAGTTTGCGAAGCAGATTTCGCCCGTAATTTCCGCTTGGATGGTCATTCCGCCGTCATTCGATCTGCCGTTGATATACAGCACACCTGTCGCCCCGGCAAAATTTCCCGTGCTGGCGGTCGGGTCAATTCGATCAATGGCACTGAACAATCCCGTCGCACCGTCAAAGATACCGACGTTGTGAGTCTTTAACACTCCATTGTGATTGGTTGTAACGGTTAAGTCATCCGTGAAAGAAAAAGTGGTCGGGTCGGGCGTGGCAGTAAAAACACTAGTAAAAACCGCTTGGGTTGTGCCGTTGAGTCTTCCGCCTTGCGTAATTGTTCCGCTACCGCCGCTGCCGCTTAGATTTCCTTTCACCATATGGCAATTGCTACCCGCCGAAGTTGATTGGGCTAACGAAAACAAGCCGATGGTCAACGCGACCAAGACAAGTGTCGCTAGTGTTCTGATTTTTAGTTTCATTATTTTTTTCATGTTGTTTCTCCTTTGCTTTGAGTTTCGCTAAAACGACGGTAATTTTTTTATTCGGTGATAAAAGTTCGTTTCAGAGAGAACTCAAAGAGTTTTTTATTGTTAAATGTTGCGTCGGCTGTTATACTGCAAGGGTTCTTAGCTTAGTTACCCGAAGCCTTCAAACAACCGGCGTTTTGCGTTATGCAGATACACAATAAACTTCGGAGGTTTGGTATGTCTTTCGGAAATTTTCCTAATTTTTTCCTAGATTTTTCGGAGCGCGAAATGAACGGCGAAGAAAAACATTTTTATCAATTCAAGTCGTTTCGGCTCGATGTCAAAGAGCGGCAACTGCTACATCATAATTTGCCCGTTGCGCTCACGCCGAAGGTTTTCGATGTGCTGGTCGCGTTGGTCGAACGCGGCGGTCATCTGGTTGAAAAAGATGAATTGCTAAAACTTGTCTGGGCGGATTCGTTTGTCGAAGAAATAAATGTGGCGCGAAGCGTTCACGCCTTGCGAAAAGTTTTGGGCGAAGACGAAAACGGCAATAAATTTATCGAAACGGTGGCGAAAAAAGGTTATCGCTTTGTCGCCAAAGTAACGGAAGTGTCAGAGCCGTCTGCGGTAGCAGGCGGGCGAACAAGGGATGAAATCAGAGGGATGAGGGATGAATCTGAGAAAGATTTATTCATCCCTCATCCTTCATCCCTCATCCCTTCAAACCCGCCCGTAGGCGCAGACGGTTCTGACTTGGCTCGCGCCGTCGCGCCGTTTGTTTCCAAGCCAAAACAAAACACCCGCATCATACTTTTCGCGGTCGGTTTTCTGAGCGCGATTTTTCTGATTGGCTTGTTGTCTTTTAATTATCAAAGTTCTTCGACGAATCCGAACAAAATCAAATCAATCGCCGTGCTTCCGATAAAACCAATCAATACTGCAAACCGCGATGAAATTTACGAAGTCGGAATTGCCGATTCGTTGATTCTCCGGCTCGGCTCGATGAAAGGTTTCGTCGTCCGTCCGTTGAGCGCGACGCGCAAATACGCCGACATCGAACAAGACGCGCTTGCCGCCGGGCGTGAGCAGAAAGTTGACTACGTTCTCGCCTCGAATTATCAAATCGCCGACGGCAAAATCCGCATCACCGCCCAGCTTTTTAATGTCTCAAACGGACAAATCGAAGAAACTTATAAAAGCGAAAAGAACGCGAACAATATTTTTGCGACGCAGGATGCGATTGCGGGCGAAGTCGGCAATATTTTGTCGGCGCGATTTAACGCCGTATCAAACAGTCCCGCGGCAAAACGCGGAACGACCAACGAAGAAGCGTATCGCCTCCATTTGCAAGGCAGAAATTTGACATTCAATCGAACTGGAGAGGCTGCGCGAAAAGCGGTTGAATACTTTGAGCAAGCCATCAAACTCGACCCGAATTACGCGCTGGCATATTCGGGAATGGCGCACGCCTTTATTATGTCGGGCAATCTCGGCAATTTGCCGCGCGTCGAATATGAACAGGCGAAGCAAGCCGTTACCACAGCCTTGGAACTCGACAACAATCTAGCGGAAGGCTATGCCGTTCGCGGTGAATTAAAATTTACCTCTGAATGGGATTTTGCCGGAGCGGAAAAAGACCTTCTTCGCGCCGTCGAACTCGAACCGAATTCCGATTTGGCGCACGAAAGATATGCTTTTTATTTAGCCGTTCGCGGACGTTTTGATGATGCGATTGCGGAATCAAAAACGGCGCAGGAGATTAATCCCAATTCGCTTCAGCATCAGCAAATCGGCGCAGTTATTTTGTATCTCGCCCGCCGTTACACAGAAGCTGTTACTCAATTTAAACAAATCATCGAGGTTGACGAGAATCACGCGACGGCTTACAGTTGGCTTTTTTTGGTATTTGATGTGAAGGGCGATGATGCCGCGGCTTACGAATGGTTTTTGAAAAATCAAAAACGAACAAATTCGCCGCACCTCGCCGCTTTTCAAACCGCTTACGAAACTTCGGGCTGGCAAGGTGTCAGGCTGAAGAATCTTGAGTTTCTAAAGCAAGACGAAGGGAAGCCTGCGGGCAACTATTACCGCTTGGCAAGACAGTGCGTCCTGATTGGCGACAAAGAACAGTCGTTTGAATATCTAAACAAAGCCGTCGAGAAACGGCACGGTCAGATGGTTATGCTTAATGTCGAGCCGGCTTTCGATGCTCTGCGCGACGACCCGCGATTTGATGAATTAGTCAGGCGTATTGGGTTGAAGTGAAGAGATTGATTTTGATTTGCGGCTGTGCTGCCTGATGAGCGGTGAGTCTCCGAATCACCGAAACGATTTCTTCTTGACTCTTCGAGGCTGTGCCTCAAATGGCGACGTAACTGCAAACTATATTAGGTTACACTGTCGGAAAGGCACAGCCTTTCCGCACATCGTGCGGCAGAGCCACAAGATAAAATGAAAGAAACGATTCTTCATCTTTCAGGTTGCGCCATCATCAGCTTATTATTAGCTGCCTTAATTCCGTCTGCTTTCGCTCAATCGCAAGCCTTAAACGGACAAATCGAAGGCACAATTTTAGACCAAAGTAGCGCGGCTGTGCCAAATGCCGTCATTACGGTAACGAATATCGAAACTGGCGCAACCAGAAACGTTACCACCGATGAAAGCGGCGTTTATCGGTTTCCACTCTTGCCGCTCGGAACTTATCGCATCACGGCGGAAGCCGCCAATTTTAAGAAATTTGTCCGCGAAGGAATTTCTTTGACCACCGGACAAACCGAGACGATTGATATAAATTTTCAAACCGGAGATATAAATGAAATTGTAACGATTTCCTCCGACACTTCAATTGTCGCCTCAGGCAAAACCGATTTGGGGCGCGTGATGAATACCCGCGAAGTTCAAAATCTTCCGCTTATTTCGCGCAATCCGCTTAACTTCGGGCTTCTGCAAGCCAATGTTAATGGTCGCCCGACGCGCGGACTGGCTTTTCCGAGTCTTAATGTCAACGGTTTTGCGCGACGCGTCTTTTACCAACTCGATGGCAACACCGCTACGCAAGGCGACCGCGCGACGATTCGATTTATACTGATTTCCGAAACTTACGTCAGCGAAGTTCAATTGCTGACCAATGGTTTTGCCGCCGAGTTCGGCAACACGACGGGACTTATTATGAACATAGTTACGCCGTCGGGGACGAATAAAATCAGCGGTTCGGTCAGTATGCGTTTTCGCCGTCCGTCGTTTTATTCACGCCCGTTTTTTTATTCTTCGGCTGCCGATGTGCCGGACAATAAAGCGGATAATTTTACGGCTCAGATTGGCGCACCGATTATCAAAGACCGTTGGCATTTTTATTTTGGTTATGAATGGTTGAAACGCGATGATAAGGCGGCTGCCGAACGGCTTTTGACAATTCGGGATGCGGACAAGACGCGCCTGATTGCCGCCGGACTTTCGCCCGCGATTTTTCCGCCCGCGATTCCGAGTCTTGAAAGAGGAACTTTTTATATTTTTCGCAGCGACGCGCAGTTAAATAATCAAAATCGTCTGACCGCGCGATTTAATTATGCCGACGGCGGTTCTGATAATTTTATTCCGGGCGGACTCAACACCTTAGAGCGCGGTTTTGATGCATCCGTCGTCGGCTCTGCGTTTGCCGTGCAACTTGCTTCTTACACGCCGAAAACTTTGAACGAATTTCGCTTTCAATATGCTCAACGCACGAACACGGGCAACGGCGGCAGAAGAAACGAGTTTTCCGGCACCGGACCTTCAATCGTGATTACGGGTGTGGCAAACTTCGGTTCGCCCGAAGGCTTGACTGATATTCTCCTGACGCGAAGAATAACGCAGATTCAAGACAATCTGACGCGCACCACCGGAAAGCACGTCGTCAAATTTGGTGGCGGCTTCATCTTCTACGACTACATCGAGCAAGCGGTGATTTTTGCCCGTTACACATTTCCGACTATTGACGCTTATATCTTGGCGCGAAGCGGCACAAATCCGCGCAGTTACACCGAATTCCGCGAAACTTTCGGCGACCCGATAAATAGCTACAAAGCGACGTTTTGGAACTTTTTCGCTCAGGACGATTGGAAATTGACCAGACGTTTGAAAATAAATTTCGGCTTGCGCTATGACCTTTATCAAATTCCCAAAGCCGACGCGAATTCGCTTTTTCCGGCTTCGCAAAAATTCAACGTGGACAGAAACAATTTCGCGCCTCGCCTCGGCGTTGTCTATGCTTTGCACGAAGGAAATCGCCCGACAATTATTCGCTTTGGCGCGGGAATTTACTACGATGCGACGCTTTTGACGATATATCAACGTGCCTTGCAAAACAACGGTAATTCGAGATTTTTCAATGTCAGTTTTACGCCGACATCCCTTAACGCGCCCGTTTTTCCGAATACTTTTTCAGGTTCTCTGCCGCCGGGTTCGACGTTGGCACGGCAAGACATTGACACGATTGCGCCCGATTTTGAAACGATGTATGCGATTCACACCAATTTTCAAATCGAACAAGCGATTACCGAAAATCTCTCTCTCGCCGTCGGTTTCGTTCATTCCGATGGTCGTCATATTCCAATTTATCGCCAAATCAACTGTTTGCCGACAGGCGCAGCATTGGCGGACAGCAGACCGCTTTTCGGGATCATCAATCCCGTAACCAACGTGATTTCGCCCTGCACAAATCGTATCTTTCCACAGTTTCAAAACATTCAAGTAGTCGAATCCGCCGGTGTTTCAAACTACAACGCGCTGACCTTACAATTGACCAAACGGTTTTCACGCGGAATGCAATTTAGCGCAAACTACACACTCTCGAAAGCCACCGACGACGCGCCCGAACAAAATCTGACAACCGGCAACATTCAAGGCTTGGTTTTGTCCGACCCGTCAAATCGCGCTTTGGACAAAGGCAATTCATTTGCCGACCAACGCCATACTTTTGTGATGAGTCTGGTTTTTCAACCAAAGTTTAATTTTGCCAATAAAACTCTCCGCTACATCTTTAACTACAACCAATTCGGTCTCATCGCCACCGCCAACAGCGGCGAACGGTTCAACATCATCACCAACATTGACCTCAACCGCGACGGCATCCGCACGTCCGACCGACCTGTCGGAATAAGGCGCAATGCGGGCAAAACGCCGCCACAATTTAACCTAGATTTGCGCTACTCGCGTTGCTTCAATTTTAACGAGCGTTTCAAATTTGAAGCATCTGGCGAATTCCAAAATCTTTTTAATGTTAATAGCATCGTCGGATTTAACAATGTTATGGTTATGACAAATCCGAACACGGGCGAACTAATCGGCGAACTGCCCGATTTCCGGGCGCGGAATCAATCAACCGCCCAGGAAAGCCGACAGATTCAACTAGGATTTAAGTTTATTTTCTAGGGCTAAGGATGAATAACCATTGATTTATGCGATGCTTATATTGCGTATCTCAATTTAGATTATGAAAAATATTTCTGTAAATTTAAACGAAACTTCGCATAGTTACGAGATAAAAATCGGACACGATTTATTAACGTCCAGCGGAGGTTGGGCAAAAAAATGCCTTTCGGCGAAAACTAAAAAAATCGCTCTTGTTACAAACGCTAAGGTTTTTCAGCTTTATGGCGAATTGGTCAAAAATAGTTTTGAAGGCGCAGGTTTTGAGGTTTTTGTTTGGAAAATCGGCGATGGCGAAAGGTATAAAAACTTTCGTGTTTTGGAAAACACGCTCCGATTTTTTAGCGAAAACAAACTCCGGCGCACCGATGCAGTCGTTGCGCTTGGCGGTGGCGTGGTTGGTGATTTAGCGGGCTTTGCGGCGGCAGTTTATTTGCGCGGACTTTCATTTTTGCAGATTCCGACAACTCTCCTTGCGATGATTGATTCTTCCGTCGGCGGCAAAACGGCGGTCAATACGGAATTTGGCAAAAATCTCATCGGCGCGTTTTATCAGCCGAATGGCGTTCTGGTTGATGTCGAAACTTTGCGGACTTTGCCGCGTCGTGAATTAACCGCCGGCTTTTGTGAAGCCGTTAAACAAGGTACAATTGCAAGTCGCCAACTTTTTGACCAAACTGCTGAATTTTTGCGAAATTATTCGCCAAATAATTTTAAAAAACATTTCTCTGACAAAACTTTCCTCGAAAAACTGTCAACACTTCTCGCCGCCCAAGTTGCGTTCAAAGCTGAAATCGTGATGCAAGATGAGCGCGAAAGCGCGACGAGAAATGACGCTAAATCGCGTAAAATCTTAAACTTCGGACACACCATCGGACACGCGCTAGAGAAAGTTACAAACTATAAAACATTCAAACACGGCGAAGCTGTCGGTTACGGAATTTTAGCTGCCGCCGAGATTGCAAAAAATATTGATATTTTTGATAAAAATGAGTTACAATTGTTGAACGATGTTGTAGGTTTGGTCGGCAACCTGCCGCCAACCGAAAATCTCAGCATCGAAAAAATCATCGAAGCCTGTTCATTTGACAAAAAATCATCAGGAGATTCGCTTGAATGGATACTATTAGACAAAATCGGCAAACCTAAAATTGTCGAAAGTAAAGTGATTCCCCAAGAAACAATACAAATATCTCTCACTAAAATCTTGAAAAAATCCTAGATATTTGGCTTCTGAAACATAGGAGTTAAAAAAATGAAAAATAAAATAAATAAAGATCGGCAAACTGAACGTGGTAGTGCCAGCGTAAAATTTGCTTTTGTGCTGGGGGCTATAATTTTGTTTGCCCACGCCGGCTATAATTATGTTCCGGTTGCTTACGCTGGCGAAAGTTTTAAGCAGGAAATGCAAACGGCAGTCGTGCAAGGTTTGGCATTGCCAAACGGCGGCAAGCCGGTTGAGGCGACAAAGGCAAGACTTCTAAGAGTCGCTGCCCAGAGTGATATTCCTGAAGACGCAATGATTGATGTTAAGATGATAAAAACCGTTATTCAAGCGCATGTTGCCTATTCAAAACAAGTAAATATCTTACCTTTCGGACTTTATACCTACACATATCACTTTGACCATACAGCTACACCGACGGGATTTTTGCTGAAGTAAATATTAGACGCTGACAGCTAAACTATTTGATTTTCGCAGACTTTGTAGTTGAATCAAACCGTTCGGCGCATCAGCCAGCCAAGTTGTCGGGCAAACTCCGCAAGTCGTGCATTTTTCAACTGCCGGACACGGTTTTGAAGAAAGCGCGGCTTGTGATTTTTCGTGTTCTTCTTTCAAAAATTCAAACGAAAGTCCTGAATCAACGATTGACCACGGCAGAAATTCGTCGTAACTACGATTGCGCGAAGTGTGAAACGAAGCATCAATGCCGGTTTCGCGCAAGGCTTCTTTGAGATTTCCTTTCAAACGCGCCGCCGATTCGATTACTTTTGAGATAGTTCTGTCGCCTGAAGAAAATAACGCTTGTTCGTGCGCGATTCGCGCTGACATTGCGCGGACTTCGACGTTTGGAATTTTCGCCAAGTTTTTGGAAACCCATTTCAGACGAGTTTTCAATTCTTTCTCGTCGCAAATCGCGTCCCATTGAAACGGCGTATTCGGCTTCGGCACAAGCCCGTTTAAAGACGGAATAATTTTTCCGGCACGTCCGAATTTTTTTCCAGCTTCGAGCATTCGGTCTTTGATGCGCTCAACCAAGACAAGCATTTCTTCCAAATCTTCGTAAGTTTCCGTTGGCAAACCGACCATCAGATAAAGTTTGACGGTCAACATTCCGCGATCAAAAACCGCGCCGCAGATGTCCACGATTTCGTCGTTGGTCAGATTTTTGTTGATGACGCGGCGGAGTCTGTCCGAACCTGTTTCGGGTGCGACGGCGATTTGTTGGTCTTTTGATTCGACTAACGCATCAAGCAGTTCTTCAGAGATTTGGTCAAGCCGCAAAGACGAAACCGAGATGCGATAATCCATTTTTCGCAGTTCGCTTAAAATCGTGGAGATTTCAGGATGATCGCAAACGGCGGTTGAAACCAGCCCGATTTTATTTGTCTTTTCGCGCCATTCTGCCGCTTTTGCCAAAATATCTCGTGCGGGAACGACACGCGGCGGATAATAATTGTAACCAGCCCAACAAAAACGACAGCCTTGCGAACAACCGCGTGAAATTTCGACAAGTAATCTATCGCCCATTTCGGCTTTCGGCGACCAAACGGAAGTTGAGGGCGCGAAAACGTCTTGACTCATCAGAAAATCAACGACTTCGGTTTCATTGCGCTTGATGGCGCGGCGCAGAGTTCCTTCTTTCGGATTGACGGCGGCGAGTGCGCGTCCGACTCTTCGCGGAACGCCCTTTTCTTTGGGCAGATAATCGAAGATCGTGCCGTCATCGTTGTAAATCACATCGTAAAGCGACGGAATATAAAAGCCGCGCCCGATTTTCGCCAAATTTAATAAAATATCTTCCTTATTACCGTGTTCGAGAATCGCGTCCACGAGTTGAAAGGCGAGAATTTCGCCTTCTCCGACGGCAATGATGTCGGTAAAATCGGCAATCGGTTCAGGATTTAAGAACGAAGCCGCGCCGCCCATGACGATTAGCGGATGAAAATGGTTGCGGTCTTTTGCCCAAACGGGAATGTTTGAAAGTTGCAACATTCGCGCCATATTCAGATAATCGGTCTCAAACGAAATCGAAAAAGCGACGACATCAAAATCTTTAATCGGCGTTTGTGTTTCTAACGAAAGTAGTGGTGTGCGCGACTTTTCGTATTCTTTTAACTCAACATCGTCGGGCAGAAAAACTCTTTCGCACGAAACTTCAGGGATTTTGTTAAAGAGTTCATACATCGTGTGCAGACCGAGATTTGCCATTCCGATTCCGTAAGTATTCGGATAACAAAGCGCGATGCGAAGCGACGCGCCGTGTTTGAGAATGTAGCCTTCTTCGTTTGCGAGTTTTTGTTTATAACTTTCCGTAATTCGTTTATTCATATCAGCCGTGATTTTCGGCTTGCGCCAAAACATTTATTTTAACTTATTTATTGCCTAAGTTGCTAATCATTGAAAAATAGTGAGTATTTGATTAGGGCTTATTCAAAGTAGAAAAGGTATTTGAAAATTGAAAAGACTTTCCAAAATTGGTTTGATGTTGTTTGCAAACTAAATTTAGCCAAAAAAGGAAAGTCCGAATGAATCATAACATAACCGAAAATAACCTTCA
>JANOXW010000463.1:0-4315 GCA_031418635.1 Acidobacteriota bacterium | reverse complement strand
TCAGGATTTGTTCAACTACGATTTTCGCCGCACCGAAATGTGCGTTATTCCCTACGGCACGCAGGAAGGCGAAATTTCATTTTGCGCTTACAACACCGGAGTCGGTTGGCGACAAATCGTCGAAGAAATGAACAAAACCGCGTCGCTTGCCGAATGGTATAAAGATAATGGTCGCCACGCCGTCTATGCCAAAGGCAAAGAAGTTGCGGGAATCGGCAAAACACGAAGTTTGAGTTTGCCCGTCATTGCCAAGGTTTTACAAGAAGATTTGGACAAACCGACCGTAACGCCTTATTTGATTGAAGAGGAAGAATACGAAAAGATTGGAGTTTAACTATTAAATTCAATTAAACCGCTTATATTTTTCCTTTTAACTTTTCGTAAGTCGCATTGAGCGATTCGGGAATTGTGCGAGTTTCGCCAATCGAAGTCATAAAGTTTGCATCGCCAACCCAGCGCGGTAAAATGTGTAAATGAAAATGATCGGTTACGCCCGCGCCGGCGGCTCTGCCTTGATTCATTCCCAAATTCATTCCGTCAGGTTGATAGGCTTGGCGCAAAGCGGTCTGACAGCGTTTGGTTAAATCCATTAATTCGTCGGTTATTTCTTTAGCGGCTTGGTCTAAATCGGCGAGATGCATGAACGGAACAACCATTAAGTGTCCGCTGATATAAGGATAAATGTTTAAAATGACAAAATTATGCTCGGCACGATGAAGAATGAAATTTTCCTCATCGGTTGCCGAGCTATTTAGGATATTGCAAAACACACAACCGCTTGATTTGGCGGTAGCCTGTGTTTGACTGTCTTTAATGTAAGCGTATCGCCACGGACTCCACAAAACATCCACGAGTTTATAGAGGGATGAAGGATGAGGGATGAGGGATGAATAAAACCGAAATATGCCCGACGTATTTCTTATTCATCCCTCATCCTTCATCCTTCATCCCTTACTTATTGATTAATTCTTTCAAATCTTTGCCGGGTTTAAAATAGGCAACACGCTTGGCGGGAATACTAACTGCCGCGCCGGTTTTCGGATTACGTCCTTTGCGGGCGTTGCGATGGCGGACACGAAAACTGCCGAAACCGCGCAACTCAATTTTTTCGCCGTTATTCAGAGTACTGACGATGCTATCGAAAATGATTTCAACGAGTTGTTCAGCATCTTTCTTGGTCATTTCGGCTTCTTTGGCTACTTTTTCTACTAAATCTGCTTTTGTCATTCTTTTTTTCCTCTCTGTTTGGGTAAATCAAATTTTAGGCAGTTTTTTCTTCTGCTTCTTTCGCCTGTTCTTCGGGGTTTTCAGGTGTTTCTGTTGGGATAGCCTCTTCCGTTGGTTCTGAAACTTCAGGAGCAGAAGTAGCCTCGCCTTCAATGTCGGTTGTTTCCGGTGTTGTAACTGGTTCCGGCGTAGTCTCTACTGTTTCGGCAACCTGATCTTCGGCTGTTGGTGTTTCCGGTTTTGCTTCAGGTGCGTCTATAATCTCTTCGGCTGCAACAGATACTTCTTCATTTTTTTCAGGTTCAGAGGTATCTTCAATAGAGGTTTCTTCGGTTGATTCAGCAGATGTTTCATCAATCACTGACTCTTCGGACGCAATTTCCGCCGGTTCGGTTTCCGCCGCCGGTGTTTCAGTTTCAACGACTTCGACTGCTTCGGTTTCGGTAGCTTCGAATTGCGGTTCCGTCGCCGCTTTTGCTTCGGCTTCAGCTCTTTCTTTAGCCTTTATCGCCTTTCTTTCTTTTTTAGAAAGTCTCGGTTCTTCAGGCGTTGTTTCTTCGGGAATACCACCGCGTTTCAGATTCATAAGTTCGCCCAAAGAAGCCATTCCGCCTTTGGCTTCGGTCGAATATGATTTGGTATCTATCGCGGGTTCGTCGTGTTTGCCGACGGCACGATGGGAAAGTCCGATTTTTTGCTCGTCTTGTTCGATTCGCAAAATTTTGAAATCCATTTCCTGACCGATGGAAACAACATCTTCAGCTTTTTCAATTCTTTCGTCTGCAAGTTCCGAAATATGACATAAACCCTCAAGGTCTTCGCCTAATTCGACAAAAACACCGAAACCGGCAAACCGCGAAATTTTTCCTTTGACAATATCACCCGTTTTGTGAGTAGCGACAAACGAAACCCACGAACTCGGCGCAATATCCTTAATCGAAAGCGACATCCGATGTCCTTCCGTGTCAATGCTGGTAATAACGGCTTCGACTTCTTGATCTTTTTTCAACACATCTTTCGGATGTTTAATTTTCTTTGAATGGGAAATGTCGGAAACGTGAACAAGTCCGTCAACGCCTTCTTCAACTTCGACAAACGCTCCGAAATCTGTCAGGTTACGAACCTTTCCGCGCACGGTCGAACCGACGTGAAAACGCTCAAGAATCGTTTCCCACGGATTTGATTGAAGTTGCTTCATTCCAAGACTTATACGCCGATCATCCGTGTCAATTCCCAAAACCTGAACTTCGACTTCTTCGCCCGGATTGACGAGGCGACGCGGACTTTTACTGCGTTTTGACCACGACATTTCCGAAACGTGAACTAATCCTTCAACGCCCGGTTCGAGTTCGATAAACGCACCGTATTCGGCGACAGACGAAACTATTCCTTTAATTTTGGCATCAATCGGATAAACCTCCATCACGGTTGACCACGGATCAGGAACCAACTGTTTATAACCGAGCGAAACTTTTTCACGGTCACGGTCGAGTTTCAAAACCTTTACTTGAATGTGGTCATTAACTTTAAAGAGTTGGTTCGGATTTTGAAGTCTGCCCCACGACATATCCGTCACGTGAAGCAAACCGTCAATGCCGCCGATGTCAACAAACGCACCGTATTCGGTCAAATTTCTGATTGTTCCTTCGACCACATAACCTTCTTCGATGCCATTTAAAGTTTCACTTTTTTGCTGATTGACGACTTCATCAGTCAAGGCTTTGCGCGAAATGACAACATTGTTACGTTTGCGGCTGAACTTGATGACTTTGGCTTCAATTTCTTTATCTCTGAAAGAATCGAGATTGCGAATCGGGCGCGAATCAATCTGCGAACCGGGCAGAAAAGCCTCGATACCGTTCAAATCAACTTGCAAACCGCCTTTAGTTTTGCCGGTAACGCGACCTGTAATAGGTGTTTCTTCATTATAGGCTTTTTCAATCAAGTCCCAAGATTTACGATTTAACGCATCGGTGCGGGAAAGAATCGGTGGCGCGTCGCCGGAGTGCATTTTGCGGATGACGACTTCGACATCATCACCTTTTTTAACCGTAACTTCGCCTTCGGGCGTGGTAAATTCTTCAATCGCAATAACGCCTTCGGATTTATGACCGAAATCAACCAAGATACCGCGTTCCGACACGCCGACGACTTTGCCTTCGACTAAATCGCCGGTGTGATAGACGGTTTGGTCTTGTTCAAATTCTTTCAAAATATCACCGAAATTGACATTTTTGGAAGTTTGCGCCCCTTCGGTTGAATCAGTAACCATTGGTTCTTCCGTTAAAGACTTTTCGGTTGATTCGATTGTGGTTGATTCTTCCGTGGAAGGTATTTCGTCTGATAAAACAGGCGTTTCCGATGCCGTTAAGTCTTCTGTTTTCGGCAATTCTTCCATTGATGTTTCCGATGATAAAACAGGAGTATTTTCCGCCGCCGTTTCGGGGGAATTTTCTGCTTTTGTTTCTTCTATAACTGAATTATCTTTGTTTGCCGATTCTTCAGTTTCGTTAATAACCTCGTTTGTCATTTAAATTAATGTTAATTCCTTATAAAAAATAGCTCTCAAATATGAGGGCGCGTTTCGCTTTTTATCCAAATCACGCATAGAAAAATTGGCTGTTTGAACTAGCCAATTATAACCGACAATCGTTGCAGTTGGAAATAAGATTCAAATCTGCCATTAGTCAAGGTGAGGGAAATATTTAAAAAAGAGACATAAGGCATTGATTTTGACTTCACTTCCGCGCATTGCATACGTTGTTCGGATAAAACTAGAATTTACACGCCATTGGGCTTAAATGTCAAGACTGTAAAGATTTTAACTTGCATCAAGCCTAAATTATTGAATTGCTTCAATCATCTCTCTGACGGCTTGATTAAGACCGACAAAAATCGAGCGTGAAATTACATTATGACCGATATTAAACTCGGTGATTTCGGGAATTGCCGCGAGTGCGCCGACGTTTCGGTAAGTAAGTCCGTGTCCGGCGGCAATAATTAAGCCCAACTTTTTCGCGTTTTCGGCGAAGCGTTTAATTCTTTCGACTTCGGCTTTGGCTCTTTTCGCGCCTTCGCCGTGGGCATC
>JANOXW010000462.1:0-12020 GCA_031418635.1 Acidobacteriota bacterium | reverse complement strand
GCAATTCGTCGGCTTTGCCCCAACCGATCTGCGGAAATTCGATGTCCAACAAAACCGCGCCGATGCGCGTGTCAACTTTTGCTTTCCGAAGTTGTGTCAAAAGGCTTGAAAAAGATTGCGTTTGACTAACTCCAAAAAGTTTCGCCGTCGGGTCTTCGGGCGCATAATCGGGCAAACTTCCCGAAACCTTTAGCACCAAAACACTATTTTCCGGCACTTCGATTTTGCCCATTGACGCTGCAATCAAAGCGATTCCGATAATTGCCACCAAAACTATTGCGAGAAAAATGCCTCCGCCGATGAGAAGGACTTTTGCTGTTTTTGACATTGCCATAAACTTTTACTCCAAAAAAACTTTTTACTAAATTGTGCAGATAACACAAAATACCTGTCTGTTTTACGCAGCAAACGCGAAAAAAGTTTGTTTTGTTGATATTAGCAACAGAGTTTTGTTTTGATTATTGAGTTTTAAGAATTATATATTTAAGCAGACAGATGCAATTTCTCAATTTCTTACTTTGAATAATCTCTTTTAAAGAACAATCGCAATTAAGACAAAGTTGCATTTGCTACTTAAATATAAGTAATATGAAATAAAATGTCTTCTTTAACTTGGCTAATCGTTTTCTTTTTTTTCTTGTGTTTTTTGGTTGTGTTGGTTTATATTTTGGTCGTCCGAGCATTTTATTGGGGCGACAAGAAAGAGCCGCCACAAAAAAAACAAGATTCAAAAGTTAGGAATCGGGATTCGGAGTGATTTTTTCATCCAATCACCAGACTATTTCAAAATCTTATCAATCAAAATAATAATTTCGTAAGACAAAGACGCGATTATTGCTGCTGCCGGAATCGTGATAATCCACGCCCAGACGATTCGGCTTGCCACGCCCCATTTGACTGCGGAAAAGCGTTTAGCTGAACCGACACCGACAATTGCGCCGGTGATTGTATGAGTTGTCGAAACAGGAATGCCCGCAAAAGTGTTGGCAAAAAGCGTTAGTGCGCCGGCGGTTTCCGCACAAAATCCGCCAACAGGTTGGAGTTTAACGATTTTTGTTCCCATCGTTTTGACAATGCGCCAACCGCCCGAAAGTGTTCCTAAACCGATTGCCAAATGTGCCGTCAGAACAACCCAAAGTGGAATTGCGGGAAGTTTTCCGCCTTCGCCGTATTGCAAAATTCCGCCAGCAGCGAGAACTGCAGTGATAATTCCCATCGTTTTTTGCGCGTCGTTGCCACCATGTCCGAGCGAAAAAGCGGCGGCGGAAAACAGTTGTCCGATGCGAAAACCTTTGTCAATTTTATTAATTGAAACCCGCCGAAAAATCCAATAAACCGCCACCATAAAAATAAATCCCAAACTCATTCCGATAAGCGGTGAAAGAACGATGAACGAAAGTGTTTTTATCCAACCTGCCGCGATTAAAACATTGCTAACTCCGGCAATTCCATTTAGTCCGATATAGGCGGAAATCGCGCCGCCCGCGTAACCGCCGATAAGCGCGTGTGAACTCGAAGTCGGCAATCCGAGATACCAAGTTATTAAATTCCAGACAACCGCGCCCAAAAGTCCCGCAAGCAAAACATAAAGTCTTGAATCTGCGGCAATTGCATTGATATTGACCATATCGCCGCCGATGGTTTTGGCGACGGCTGTGCCAAAAACGACAAAAGCGATAAAGTTAAAAAAAGCCGCCCACGCTACGGCTACGCCCGGCGACAAAACCCGCGTTGCCACAATCGTCGCAATCGAATTTGCCGCATCGTGAAAACCGTTCACATAGTCGAACAAAAGCGCGATAATGATGATAAATATGACTAATCCTAAAGTTATCGAATGTGCATCCATAAATCAGTTATCAGTTATCAGTTATCAGTAAAAATTGTTGACTGATAACTGATAACTGTTTTAGTTGTGTTTCAGGACAATGCTTTCAATTATGTTGGCAACGCTTTCGCAACGGTCGGTTGCGTTTTCTAAAATTTCGTAGAGTTCTTTCCATTTTATCAACGTAATCGGGTCAGTTTGATTATGGAAAAGTTCGCCGATGGCACGAAAATAGATGTCGTCGGCTTCGTTTTCAAGACGATGAATTTCAACGATATGTTGATTCATTCCGTTTGGTTTCTTGAGCATCCCGACAGCCGAATTTATTTCCGTCGCCAACCGTTGAATAACTTTAGCAAGCCCTTTGGCGTAGTCGCTGATTTCGTTAATGTCATACATTACGATGGCGCGTGCGCCCGCATCAATGTAATCGCAAACGTCGTCCAGCGCGACGGAAAGCGTAAAAATATCTTCGCGGTCAAACGGCGTAATAAACGATTTGTTGAGCTTCATTGTAACATTATGCGTCAACTCGTCGCAGGCGTGTTCCGCGTCTTTGATGCGTTTTGTATATGATTCAAAATTCTCGCGTTTGTCGTTCAACATCTCGACAAGAATGTTTGAAGCCTCTTGAATTTTCTCGGTTATCTGCGAAAAAAAGATAAAATACTCGTCTTCGCGCGGCAATAAACTAAAAGCCATTTTTTTTCAGAATCTCCGTTATTTTTAGACTTTAAATTGAAAAAATTAAATATATCGAATTAGAAATACCTTGTCTATCAAAAGAAAAATTATTGACGAAAAGCAAAAATATTAACTTTTCGGACTGTGTTTGATAAACGCGGCTTCGCGTAAATAAACGTTAAGTTCACAAATATCTTTGACATAATCGCCGATGCGTTCCAAGTGTTTAGCGACAAAAAGCAATTGGGCGGCACTAGCCGTCGTCGAAGGATTGTCAATCATTATCTCGATTAACTCATTAAAAACGCGCTTATAACTTGCGTCAATCAACTTGTCCTGTTTGATAATTTCGCGTGAAAGCGCGGCATCTTCGGTCGTAAAAGCGTCTAGCGCAGTTCTCAACATTTCCGCTGCCGTGGTTGCCATCGCGGGCAAATCTATGTAGCTTTTCAGTTGCGGTTCGTCATTGATTCTGATCGCAGCATCGGCAATATTGGTCGCGTGGTCGGCAATGCGTTCGAGAATCGGCGTAATTTTTGCCACCGCAATAACAAACCGCAAATCGTGCGCGGCAGGTTGTTGAAGCGCAAGAATCTCAACACTCAGACGGTCAATTTCGAGTTCCATCTGATTGATAACTTTATCGTCTTTCAACACTTCTCGTGCTAAATTGCTGTCGCGTGTCGTCAAAGACTGCATCGCCCGATCTAATGCTTTTTCAGTCATTCCGCCCAGAAGGAGCAATTTGTCACGCAAAACGTCGAGTTGTTGATCTATTATCCGATGTTCCATTTTCTTTACTAATCTACTACATTTTTAGGTTTCTAGCTCAAGGTTGAAGGTTTTTGGTTAGAACACGCTTTACCTTGAACCTTGAACCTTGAACCTTGAACCTACCCAAACCTACCCGTAATATAATCTTCCGTCAATTTTTCGTCGGGGTTGGTGAACATTTTTTGTGTCGCGTTGTATTCAACCAATTTGCCCAACATAAAAAACGCGGTTCTGTCGGAAACACGCGCCGCTTGTTGCATATTATGTGTTACGATGACGATTGTATATTGTTTTTTTAATTCAACGACGAGTTCTTCGATTTTCTGCGTCGCAATCGGGTCAAGCGCAGATGCCGGTTCGTCCATCAAAATAACTTCGGGCTGAACGGCAAGCGCACGCGCAATGCACAAACGCTGTTGCTGTCCGCCCGAAAGCCCGAAAGCCGATGTATTTAAACGGTCTTTCACCTCGTCCCAAAGTGCCGAATCGCGCAAGGCTTTTTCAACTTGCAGCTCTAAATCCGCTTTATTTTCATACATCCGATTGATGCGGATGCCATACGCGACATTTTCAAAAATTGATTTCGGAAACGGATTCGATTTCTGAAAAACCATCCCGACTTTCCGTCGCAAAGCCACGACATCAGTCTTCGGTGTATAAATATTCTTGCCGTCAATCAACACCTTTCCATCAACTTTGGCAATCGAAATCGTTTCATTCATCCGATTGAGCGTCCGCAAAAACGTGGATTTTCCACAACCCGACGGACCGATAAACGCTACGATTTCGCGTTCCGGGATTTCAAGCGTGATGTCGTATAAGGCTTGCACCGTGCCGTAGTAAAAATTTAGATTTGAAATGCTGATTTTGCTTGGCATAATCTCGAACAAAAAACTTTTTATTAACAGGGATGAAGATGATAGAAAGGGATAAAAAATAAAAAATCTTAAAAAATCCCTGTCTATCATCTTCATCCCTGTTAATTTATTTAAAATCTCTTTCGCGTCAAAAACCGCACTAATATATTGATAGCCAAAATTAGCGTTATCAAAATAAGCGTTGCCGCCCACGCCATTTTATGTTCGACATCGAACGGTCCGGTTGCATAATTATAAATCTGCACGGTCAGCGACGACATCGGTTGGTCGTAGAAATAATTATAAAAACGGCTGTTTAGTGCAGTAAAAAGTAGCGGTGCGGTTTCGCCCGAAATTCGCGCAATCGCTAACATCGCGCCCGTCGCAATTCCCGTCGAAGCGGCGGGCAAAACAATATTCCAAGTTACGCGCCACTGCGGTGCGCCAAGTGCAAGCGCGGCTTCGCGCATCGAATTCGGCACAAGTCGAATCATTTCTTCAGTTGTCCGCGCCACAATCGGAATCATAATTATCGCTAACGAAAGTCCGCCCGCAAGTCCCGATTGTCTGCCCATCGGCAACACAACCAGCGTATAAATAAAAATTCCGACAATAATTGAAGGCACACCGATTAAAGTATCCGCCAAAAAACGAACCGTTTTGCCAAATAAATTCTCGCCGAATTCGGCTAGATAAACGCCCGCACCGATGCCGATTGGCAAGCCGAAGACACACGCCAGAAGCGTCATCAAAACCGAACCGACAATCGCATTGCCGATGCCGCCACCTTCGCCGACGGGTTTCGGCGTGTCAACCAAAAATTGCAGATTGACCGACGTGATGCCGCGCACGAAAATATACGAAAGAATTATCAGCAAAATCACAATCGCAAAAAACGCACAAGCGGCAGTGATCGTCGTCATCAAACTGCTGACGAGTTTTCTTCGGCGATGTAGTGATTCTTTGTTTGACATTAAACGTGCATTTTCTGTCCGACTCTTGAAACGAGAAGTTTGGCAAAAGCATTAACCACAAAAGTTACCAGAAATAAAACCAGCCCGATTTCGATTAACGCGCTTAGATAAAGTTTGTCGGTTGCTTCGGCAAAATTTGCCGCAAGAACCGACGCGATTGTATAAGCCGGTTCAAAAAGCGATGTAGAAATCTGCGGCGAATTTCCAATCACCATCGTAACCGCCATCGTTTCGCCAAGGGCGCGTCCTAATCCTAAAACAACCGCACCCGCAATGCCTGAAGCCGCATTGCCGAGAACGATTTGCGTCGTTTCCCACTTGGTTGCACCAAGCGCAAGTGCGGCTTCACGCTGTTGCGTCGGGACGACTTCCAAAATGTCGCGGACAACCGCCGTTACAATCGGCGTAACCATCAAAGCCAGAATAATTCCGCCTGTCAGCATTCCGATTCCCGTCAAACGCCCTTGAAATAGCGGCAGCCAACCCAAATATTTTTCAAGAAAAATGCCCAAATAATCGCGCACAAACGGTGCCAACACGAAAATTCCCCACAAACCATAAACCACCGACGGAATCGCCGCTAAAAGTTCAACCAAAAACGCAATCGGCGTGGCGATTTTTTTCGGTGCTTGTTCAGTCAAAAAAATTGCGATGCCAAGCGATAACGGAACGGAAATTACAAGTGCAATAACGGAAGAAACGATTGTGCCGTAAATAAACGGAAGTGCGCCAAAGATACTTTCAGCGGGTTTCCATTCTCTTCCAATGAGAAAACTCAAACCGTAACTTTTAATTGTCGGCAGAGAATTCCACACCATCATAAAAATCATCGCCACCATAATCACAACAATTGTTGCGGCAGTGATAAATAAAATGGTGCGAAAAACTTTATCGCCGATTGTTCCTGTTTGTGCCAAGTTCTTTTTTTAGATTATTGACGCAAAGGCTTTCCACCGTTGGTCATCGAATTGATTTTCGCTTCCGCTTTTTTGACGACTTCATCGGGCAACGCTGCGTAGTTCAAATCTTTCGTGAATTTTTCGCCGTCGTGAATCGCCCACCATAAAAAGTCCGCTAATGCCTTTCCTTTGGTCGCGTCCTGTTGCTCTTTATAAACTAAAATATAGGTGTAACTCGAAATCGGATAAGCATCTTTACCGTCGGCATTCGTAATCTGAACGCGCATATCGTCGGGCATTGCAGAAATCGAACCTGTCGCCGCCGCCGAAATACCTTCCAAACTCGGCGCGACAAATTCACTCGCTTTATTTTTTATCAAAGCCGTCGGCAGATTATTCGCCTTCGCAAAAGTCAGTTCGACATAGCCGATGGAGTTCGGTGTTTGCTTGACTTGTCCCATCACACCATCGTTACGCGGTGCGCCCGTGCCAACACCCGTAACCCAACTCGGCTGTTTGTTTGCGCCGACTTTTTCCTTCCATTCGGGAACTGTTTTTGAGAGAAAATCGGTGAAAACCGCCGTCGTTCCGCTTGAATCGGCGCGATAAACGGGCAAAATATCGGCATCAGGCAAAGTCAAATTCGGATTATCCGCTTTAATTTTTGCGTCGTTCCATTTTTTGATTTTGCCAAGATAAATATCGGAAATTGCTTCGGGCGAAAGTTTCAAAGGTTCTTTCAGATCGGGCAGATTATAAGTCAACACAACTGCGCCTAAAACAGTCGGAATGTGCATCAACTCGCCGCCCGCATTTTTCAAATCTTCGTCGGACATCGGGTCGTCTGATGCGCCAAAATTCACGGTTTTCTCTAAAATCGCTTTTTGTCCCGCGCCCGAACCAGTTGATTGATAGTCAATTTTGATATTCGGATTAATTTTTCCATATTCACTTACCCATTTTACATAGATAGGATTTGGAAAACTCGCGCCCGAACCTTGCAGACGAATTTCACCGCCGTTTGAAGTCGAACCATTGCTTTGTCCAATCGGTTGACCACTACAAGCCAGACTTAAAACGACACCGAAAATCAAAAATACAAGAGCAGTTTTGTTACCTAAAATAGTTTTTATTGTCATCCAATTTCCCCCAAAACTTACACAAAATAATATCTTCAACTACGTTTTAGTATTGCTCATAATTAAAGTTGATAATGTGTAATCGTATATTATAACGACAATTTATTCATTAGTTAATTCGTTTATCAAAAAATGTAACATTTATTTAACATTAGCCGATTTAACAAATTTTTAGTATTAGTTTAATATAAAGTTTCCGCGAAAAAATCGGTCTTAATTTACTTTTGGAACAAGTGTATTTTTAACGCAGTATTTTTGACAGCGAAGGAAAATATGAATTTAGTAAACGAACTTAGTAGCGAATTGGTGTTGGCATTTTTGGTTGAGAAAAAACACGCCGAAAAGTTAGATAATAATGATGCTTTAGCCTTAATTGGCAGAGTCAAAGAGGTTTTAAAACCGCTTTCGGCTGAAAAATCGGCGGATACATTGGCTTTATCTTCTGCCAGCAACGCAAAAACGGTTTCACATTAAAAAAAAACAAAGTTTGATAAAAAGGAAACGCCATCATTTTGACGGCGTTTCTTTCTATTTTATCTTTCATCAATCGGCTTTATTTTATCTTTCATCAATCGGCGTATATTTCAAATCTCTTTCGCCGATGTATTCGGCACGCGGACGAATCAGTTTGTTGTTCGAGTATTGTTCTAAAATATGTCCTGCCCAACCGGAAATGCGCGAAATTGCAAAAATCGGTGTGTAGAGGTCAAGCGGAATGTTCATCAAGTAATAGGTCGAAGCTGAATAAAAATCAACATTCGGATACATTCCTTTTTTCTCTAACATTAGTTTTTCTATTTTTTCCGACATTTCAAACCATTTAGTCGTTCCGGTTTTCTCGCTCATCTGTTTCGAGAATTTGCGAAGCCAAGTTGCCCGCGGATCTTCGGTTTTATAAACGGCGTGTCCGATGCCCATTACTTTGCGCTTTTCTGCCAACGCCTTATCAAGCCACGGTTCGACGTTTTCCACCGAATCAATCTCGATTAAAGTTTTCATTACAGCAGTATTTGCGCCACCGTGCAGAGGTCCGGCGAGTGCCGCAATGCCGGCGGTTACTGCGCCGTAAATATCCGCCAAAGTTCCCGCCACAACACGAGTCGTAAAAGTTGAAGCGTTAAGTTCGTGGTCGGCGTGGAGAATCAAACAAATATCGAGCATCTTGGCTTCGTCCGAGTCGGCTTTTTCACCGCGCAACATATACAAAAAGTTTTCAGCAATGCTCAAACTTGCGTCGGGCGCGATAACATCTTTGCCATTGCGAATTCGGTCCCACGCAGCAACCAAAGTCGGCAGTTGTCCGGTTAGTTTGATTGCCGTCTTCATCGCGGCTTCGCGTTCTGTGCCGTGTCCATCCTTATCATAAAAATCAAGCGCAGAAACCGTTGTTCGCAAAACGTCCATCGGGTCTGCCGTCGTCGGAAAAGTCTTCATCATTTCCAAAACTTCTGACGGCACTTCATAATTCGCGCGAAACTGTTTTTTTAATTCTTCAAGTTCGTCTGTCTTTGGCAAACGACCGTTCCAAAGCAGAAAAACGGTTTCTTCAAAAGTCGAACGTTCGGCTAAATCGTGAATATTATAACCTTGATAAATTAAAATTCCCTCTTCGCCGTTGACATCGCCGATTGCGCTTTGCGCGGCAACGACACCTCGTAATCCGGCGGTTGCGGCAGTTGTTTCTGTTGCTGTACTCATTATATTTTATCCTTCTAATTTATGACATTATTCTATTATTTAAATTTAACAAAACCTTTTGCAACTGACAAGTAACGGCT
This sequence comes from Acidobacteriota bacterium, assembly GCA_031418635.1. Taxonomy (GTDB): domain Bacteria; phylum Acidobacteriota; class Blastocatellia; order Pyrinomonadales; family Pyrinomonadaceae. Next base: position 3,087 of record JANOXW010000462.1, on the reverse strand, counting down.
TAATTTCAAATATTTAATCGTTTCTTATAGGTTTAATTCCCCGTAGCTCTGCTACGGAAATAAGGAAAAATAAAAATTCCGATTCAATACCTCGCGGCTCTGCCGCGCGGAAAATTTATTCGAAAAAACCACATAAACCAAAATCTCCGTAAATATTGATGAACGCAAGCAGACACCGCTTATTCAGCGATAACTATATTCTTTTAACTCAGGGTTTTATCGTTTCAAAAATCATCATAAAAACTTCTGGTTTCCGGCGGACAATCGGTTGCGGCTGAATTAGATTGCGCCATTTTATTTCGGGCGACGTAGCGCGACCAATTCCACGAACGAAAATCGCTTTCGGTCTGCACCGTTTCCAAACGATGCAAAAGTTTGTGTTTGACGACACATTGTTGCTGAAAACTCATCGTCGGCATCGCTTCCAATAAGGCAGGAACAGCATCGTCGCTCAAGTTCGCAACGTAGCGCGAATCAAACGTGCGACCTTCCTGCATCAATCGGACATTGGTGCGAACGATAAAATCATCAGGGTTGAGAACGTGCAAAGTGCCGAGCATAAAAAGTGCCGACCACAACGCGCCCCACGCGAATTGTTGACGCATTCCGCGCAAAACCGTCAGCCCAAACCACACAAAAACCAACGCCAACCACATCATAAACGCCATCGGATAAAGTCGTATCGTCGTCAAGCCATAACCGACATTTCCCGTCAAAAGCAGAAGTCTGTTTGTCGCGGAAATCATAATGACGAACAGCAAAACGATGTTCATTCCCGCCAGAACACGATAGATTTTTTCATTGATGGGCGAATCTTTTCGCAATAGCCAATGCGAGAAAAGCAAAATCGGCAAAACCAATGCAGAAACCGCGACGAGTTCGCCGAAGCCGCGCCGCGCATAGTCGGCGAGTTTGAAATCGGGCGTAGTTTGCACGAGTTCCATTCCGCCGAAAAGATATGGAATCTGCACGATGACAAAACTCAAAAACAGCAGATTCATCAAACCCAAAACGACCGTCGTTTCAATCGCGCCGAGCGTCAGAGATTTTGGCAAAAACGAGTTGTCCAAACTTCGCCAACCCCAAGTTTTCGGCTTTTCCGACGGTTTTGTTTCGTTAGTTTCTTCTTCCGTTTGTTCGGTGATGCTCAAGGTTTGTGGTTTGACTTCGGATTTAGTGTCGGGCGCGGCAAACGCCACCAAAGAACTTCGCAAATATCCTGCTGTTATCCAAGAAAACAGCCCAATTAAGAAAATATGCGTCAGCAAAACTTCAGGATTTATTTGGAAAGTTTTCTCAATAATACCTTGAAAAACTGCGTCCGCCGCCATAAACAACGCGCCGAAAATCAACAAAATAGGTGCGACAATCGCCAATCCGCGCAGAACCGCAACCAGATGTTTCGTCCAGCCATTTTGCGGAATTGATTTCCATTTTATGTCGTCAAACACCAAAAAAAACGGCGCGAAACCCGCATTGATGCCCGACCAAATTCCCGCGCAGACGTAATGAAAAACTCCCGCCACTTGTGCCTTGAGGTTGAGTGCGGGCAAAGTCAAAACCGCTAAAATCGTCAGAATCGCCAACGTATTCAACAATTTCAACTCCATCGAATCGCGCCAAACGAACATAGCCGCACAGAAAACCAACGCAATGTGCAACCCAATCGTTTGAACGCTCCAAAGTTCTTTTTTACGGCGCAAGGTCAGCGCGACCATCGCCGCCGCTAAAACCGTAATCCACAGAAAAACATTCAAACCCCACGGCGTTTCGCGCAACAACACATCGCCCAAAACGCCCAATAACAACGCTGCTTCTAAAATTTCTAAACCTGTTTTTGTTCTGTCATTCATAATTTCAACTTCCACCTTTCAACCAAGACTATGCAAACAATCATTTTTTGCCGTTAGAAGGCAGAAGCCTGCGTCTAGGGCAAGGGCGCAAAATGTGCGTGGGCTTCTGCCTTTGATTTCAAAAAAGTGCGCCGTCTGCGCTCTTGCTCACACGCGGACTTCCACCTTTGATTTCAAAAAATTTCTGCTTGTGCAAAACGCTGTCGTCGTCGCCAATCAAAACTGCTTCGATATATTTGTCAACGCCGTAACCTTCTGTTATTAAAAGTTTTAGCTGGTCGCTCGGTTCGGTTAAGTCAAAGACAATTTCCTTTTCAACCGTTTCTTTGCCTTTAATATCTTGATTTAGTTGAATTTTCGCGGTTGGTAATTGGTTTTCGGCTTCGGCAATTCGTGTATAAATTCGTCCGCCTTCGTCCATTACTTCGGCTTTCGGTTCAAGCAAGCGAAACGCGATATTCGGATTTTTCGCGTCGCTCGAAACCTTTACTTTGACAATATAAAAAATCCCTTGCGCCGTATGATTGCCGATTTGTTTTGCGGTTCGCACATCGGTTACGGTCGTGTGCAAATGACAGTCGAGATAAAAACCGCAATATTCTTTCGGTTCATCTCGCGCAAGCACTTTTTCTTCACTCAACAGCGAAAATCCAAACAACATCGCCACATAAAAAATAAACCAAACCGCCACGCCACCAACGACAAATTTTGTCAGCCATTTCTTTTTCGTCCAAAACGAAATTATTAAGAAAATTGCTGCAACCAATAATCCGCCGATATTCATTAACATTAAAACAACACCCATAAATTCACCTCAATCAACTTCTGAAAATAATGCTTGCTCGAAAAAGCAAAAATAAGTATCCAAGCAATAAATTTTGTATTGCGCTAATAATGAAAACTTCTGAAAGGTTGATAATTGCTAATGCAAAACTATTAAAAAATAAAAAACCGAAAACCAAAGTCCAAAAGAAACTCCAAACACTTCGCCCAAAGTTAAATCCGAATAAAGGACATTGCGGCGGATATTTCCACAAAACCCAAATTGTAAAACCCAAAACAAACGGCGCGAACAAAATCAAAGCAAAGATAAATTAGACCTCTTGCGAAATTAAATTTTGAGAGCTTTGAGTTCAAAGTTGTAGATGCCTGAAATCAGATTAAATCTGAGTCCGAGTCGTCTCCTCCGATTGCGGTAACGCTCTGCCAATATCCGAAATATCTTTAACCGGCG